>NZ_JACARU010000039.1:0-98311 GCF_013386425.1 Cedecea sp. P7760
TTTGAAATTAATTCCCGATTAATCATTCTACTTGCAAAACAAGGATGTACAAACCGTTACACGAAAGTGCTGGGCATTATGTATGGGTAATCCGCTTTATTGAGGAAGCGTTTATTCTTACCCTTTTACTATGCTCGTGTTTTCACTCCTGAGGTTATAATAATGAATCATCTTTTGATTACCGGTGCGACAGGTTTCCTGGGCGGCGCGGTATTAGCTCGAGCCCTTTCCGAATCCTCTTTTAGTTCCGTATTGTTATTGGTGCGAGCGAACTCTCCTCAGGAGGGCGTGGCCAGAATCAGAAATAACCTTGCTAATTTTGGCTGTACTGATGCACAGATAGCCCAAATTAATCCGGAAAATATATTGCTGGGTGATTTAGCCGAGCCTGAACATTTTCTCGATGACGAAAGAATCTCCGGCGTTACGCACGTGATTAACTGTGCCGCGGTTGCGTCGTTTGGCGAGAATGCGCTGATCTGGAAGGTAAACGTTGAGGGAACCCTGCAGTTTGCGCGCCGCATGTCTCAGGTCAAAGGCCTGCAGCGTTTCCTGCACGTGGGCACCGCGATGTCCTGCGTGCCGGATGCGGGTACCCTGGTGACGGAAAGCATGTCCAGCAAGCCGGAAGAAGAGCACCTGGTGCAGTACACCTGGTCCAAATCGACCATCGAACGCATGATGTCCGAGCAGTTCCCGCAGCTGCCGCTGGTTATCGCTCGTCCGTCTATCGTGGTGGGCCATAGCGAGCAGGGCTGCCGCCCGTCGAGCAGCATTTTCTGGGTCTTCCGCATGGTGCTGATGCTCGGGAAATTCATGTGCTCGCTCGATGACAAAATCGACGTTATTCCGGTGGATTACTGCGCCGAAGCGCTGCTGCTGCTGGCGAAGAGCGACTCGCTGAAAGAGAAGATCTACCACATCTCTGCCGGGGACGTGAGCAGCATCCGCTTTGCTGATATCGACGAAGCGATGTCCAGCGCGCTGAACCAGACGCCTATCTTCTCCAATTACGAGCAGGTGGATTACAGCGAGCTGGTGAAGAGCCGCCGCAGCTTTAAGTCTATTTACGGGCCGTGCAATGAACGCCTGATGCTGCGTGCGATGCGCCTGTACGGAGAGTTCTCCATGCTGAACGTCCGCTTCTCTAACGAGAAGCTGTTAGATTTAGGCATGTCGCCGCCGCCGCGCTTTGTGGATTACATCAGCCGCTGCGTGGAAACCACCCGGGATTATTCAATTCCGGAGCTGATGAAGGTCGACTTCAAATAACAAAAAAGGGAGCTTAGGCTCCCTTTTTCACGTTTAGCGGATCACCATTTCATTTCGCCGGTATTCACTTTGGCGCTCATTTCCAGAGAGCTTTCATCGGCAAGGCCCGGATACTTTTGCTTCATCTCGGCAATGACCGGGGCACTTTTCCCTTTTTTCAGCGCCAGCTCGAAGTCGGCTAAATAGTCGCCGGTGAAGACCACCGGCGCCGCGCCTGGCTTAACTTCTCCGATGTAGTGCCCAGGGATCACGCGCTGTGGCTTGAGCGCAGCCATTTCATCCAACACATCACGCCATTCCTGGCGCGCGGCTTTGGTCTGGGAATCGGCCGTCCAGATATGAATCCCTGAACTGACGCCTACGCCGCCGAGGATCGTTTTATTGGCCGGGATCCACAAATACGCCGCGTGTGAAGCCGGCTGGCGCAGCTCAATTTTTTCACCATCTACGGTGAAAGTGGTGTCGTGCGTAACCTGAGGCACGAAGACTTCCTTTGGCGCGCCATCTTTCAGAATCGGGCCCCAGTATTTGATCTTCTCTGCTTTGGTTTTGTTGATATGGTCGACGACCAGCGGCGTGGCCTCAATTTTTACCTGCGGATACGCCTTAACAATCGGCTCCAGGCCGAAGTAATAGTCCGGGTCACCGGCGGTGATGAGAATGCGGGTCAGCTTTTTTCCGCTGTGCTGGATAATCTTCACCAGCTCCTCGCCATCTTTGACGCTGAACTGTGCATCAACGAGCGTGGCTTCCGTCGGGCCGCTAATCAACGTAGAGGTGACCGGGAATACGCCTTTGTCCTGCGGGTTGTAGACGTCGAGCGTCAGTGGGGCTGCAAAGCTGGCGCTGCTGAACAAAAGGGTGGCGGTGGCCGCAGCCAGGGTATGTGTCTTCATCTTTTTCTATCCTGATCAACTGAATGAATAAGCCCGTTTGGGAATGAGAATCAGTGTAAATTGCATTTTGTGAATCGTAATGGCTTTATTAAGGTAAGATGAATTTCATAAATCGAGCAGATGGGCGAAGAAATGGACAGAATCATCGCGGCGAAAGTCTATATACGCATTTGTGAGCTGGGCAGCCTGAGCGCTGCGGCGCGGGCGCTGAATATGTCCCGCCCGATGGTCAGCCGTTACCTGGAGCAAATGGAACACTGGGCCGGAGAGCGCCTGCTGCATCGTTCCTCACGTAAGCTAACGTTAACGCCGACCGGCGAGCGGGTGCTGCAGCAGACCCGGGCGCTCAATGAGGTAGCAGAAAGCATAACCGCTCAGAATCAGCAGGATTTGCCCTCCGGCACCCTACGCGTAGCCTGTTCACAGTTTGGCGCCCGCTATTACATCGTGCCTTTTTTATCCGACTTCCTGCGTGAATACCCGGACCTCCGGGTTGAGCTGCACGTCAGCAGCCAGGCGGTGAACATGATTGAAGAGCGCATCGATCTGGCCATTCGCATCACTAACGATCTCGACCCGAATATTATTGCCCGCCGGTTAGGAGAGTGTGACTCCATGCTCTACGCTTCTCCTGCTTATATCGAGAAGCGGGGGATGCCGCGCTCGCCGGTCGACCTCGAACACCATAACTGCCTGCAGTACAGCTATTTTCTGCGTAACATCTGGCAAATGGTGGATGAGCAGGACGAGCCGCTAAACGTGGAGGTTGGCGGTAACTTTAGCGCTAATGATTCGGTGGTGCTGATGGATGCGGTAGCGGACGGCGTAGGGATTGCCATGCTGCCGGTAGAGGATGCGAAGTCGCGGTTTGAACGCGGGGATCTGGTTAAAGTGCTCGAGGATTATCCCCCCCGGTCGATGGGGATTTACGGCATTTATCGCAGCCGGAGCTATCTTCCCGCCGCGCTGAGGCTTTTTCTGGCGGCGCTGGCGAAAAGGCTCGCGAAATAAATTAAGAAAAATCTCAGTATCTGGCGGTTATACCGTTTACTTTTTGTGCCAGGAATGCTCTGATCTCGCGGCAAAAAAAGTGAGGGGAGCAGAGATGTTTCAATTAAAACCGGGCAGCCTGGCGATGGTCATCGGCGCCCGTACCGCAGCCGGGCGGGTGAATATTGGTAAGGCGGTCGAGCTGTTTGGTCTGTGCCAACCGGGCGAGCGTTTTGTTAACCCGGTGACGGGCGTGGTGACGCAGCTCCCGCTGGAGGCTAACTACCCGCTGTGGCTGGTGACCGGCGAAGTTATCGCCTTTGACGGCCGGCAGGGCTACGCATTTGTGCGCGCCGAGCATTTAATGCCGCTGGATAAAGATTTTTCCCCGCAGGAAGACGAGCTGCACCTCAGCTATTAATCCCGGCAGTGGCGTAAAAAGTCAGCCAGCACCAGCGCATGGTTCTGGTTGGTATTTTTTGAGCCGTATAGCAGCGTCAGGGTGCCGTCATCACCGTGTCGGGCAAGCGTTCTGGCGGCGTCCAGATTCTGTGCAAGCTCTTGCCTGTAGCTCTCGCTGAAGGCGGCGAAATCGATTGTTTCGCCGTGAAAGGCTTTACGCAGCTCATTTGAGGGCGCCAGTGCCTTCGGCCATTCGTCGTAGCGCAGGTCGCTTTTTTTCATCCCGCGCGGCCAAAGCCTGTCAACCAGCACCCGGTAGCCGTCATCCTTATCGGGGGCTTCATAAACTCGTTTACAGCGGATCATACCTGCTCCTTATCGACTTCCTCCAGCCTGCTCAGCAACAGCGGGATCTGATGCTCGGCAAAGACTTCTATGCCGTGCTGGCGCAACAGCGCTGCCGCTACCCCCTGACCCGGTATCGTTTTGCCTGCAAAGCGGCCATCGTAGATTTTCTGGCTGCCGCAGGTCGGGCTGCCGTCGGTAAGAATAGCAAAGCGACAGTTATTCTCCCTGGCGGTTTGCAGCGCGAGCCAGGCGGCAAGAAGATAAGGTTCGGTGACGTCTTTGCCGTCGCTTTCCAGAATGGCGGCACAGCCGAGAAATGCGGCTTCACCGTCGCCTCCGCTAAGCTCTGCGGGAAGACGCGGCGTTGGAAGCCCGGCCGCGAGTTCAGGGCAGTGGATAACCAGGCGGCCTTCATCCTGCAGGCGGGCGAGGGCCGCGCCAGTCTGCGACTTTTCGCTGCCGTTATAGCGGACTTTGAACCCCATCAGGCAGGCGCTAACCAGTATTTTTGCTTTCATTGTTTTTTATCGACGAAGTGAACTCAACACGTTACTACATTGTTTGCCTTGCCGGATAGGGGCTAAGGCCTGCCAATTTTTGCGGTTGTCAGCGCGGAGTAAACAGCCTACTCTATCATTCCTTATGTTGTTCTCTCCCCTCAAACATAAGGCCAACCAAAGCATGTCAGACACACAGCTGAAGTCCACTTTACGTATTGCGCTTATCGGCGATTATAACCCGGCGGTGATTGCTCATCAGGCCATTCCTCAGGCGTTAGATAATGCGGCTGCTACCCTTGGCGTTAGCGCGGATTATGACTGGCTCTCCTCGCTGGAAGTGACCAGCGATGAAGATCTCGTGGGCTACGATGCTATCTGGTGCGTGCCGTCGAGCCCTTATCTGAATGAAGACGCGGCTTATCTTGCGATCCGCTTTGCGCGTGAAAACGGAGTGCCTTTCCTGGGCACCTGCGCCGGGTTCCAGTATGCGGTGGTTGAATATGCACGTAACGTACTGGGGTGGAAAGATGCGGGCCACGCGGAAACCGCCAGCGAAGGGCGCCTGGTGATTGGCCGCCTCAGTTGTTCGCTGGTGGAAGTTTCAGACAAGATCGCGCTGCTGGCCGACTCCATTGTCGGGCGTGCCTATGGTGAGACGGAAATTGAAGAGGGCTACCACTGCAATTACGGTATCGCGGAGCTGTTTGCCACCGTGCTTGCCGATGAGCCGCTGAAGCCGACCGGCTGGGATAAACAGGGCGAGATTCGCGCGGTTGAACTTCAGGGGCACCCGTTCTTTGTGGCCACGCTGTTCCAGCCCGAACGCAATGCGCTCAAAGGTAAACCTTCCCCGCTGGTTGAGGCATTCCTCGCTGCTGCTGAGAGATAAAACCAGAAAGGCCCCTCACCCCAACCCTCTCCCCAGAGGGGCGAGGGGGAAAACAAGAAGCTGCGGGTTAAGTCAGCGCCGGACATAAAGCGAGGCACGGTTCTGTCTTAAATCAGCACAGCGGGCCTTCTCTTTAACGAGGCTTTGTCGCCCGAAGAATTAAAAAGGCCGGGCGGCGCATCTCTTTTGCCAGCCGGGGATGCTGCGCCAGAGTTTCCTCTGTGGGCTTGGTTTCGAGCATTCGGGTGAGGGCAAACCCGCTGTCGAGCAGGGTATTCACATAGGTTTCCGTGGTGCGGTGATATTTCTGCACGTCCTCCACGAACCAGCTGGTATGACGCAGACCTTGCTGATGGTAGTGGTTGACCGGCCAGATAACCTCTTCTTTATACGGCTGCCAGCCCACCGGGAAAGCGGTACACATCGGGTGCTCAACGGAAAAGAGAAACTGCCCGCCGGGTTTTAAGGCGGCAAAGACACTGCTGCTCAGGCGGGCAAAATCTTCGATGTAGTGCAGCGCCAGCGACGAAATAGCCAGATCCGAGGATTCCTCAGACGCCGTGAACTGCTCCAGCGGCAAGTGGTGGTAGCGAATGTTTTCGTCCTGGGTCGCGGCGCGCGCCTGCGCCAGCATTTTTTCTGAAATGTCGAAGCCGGTAACGCTTGCCGCGCCGTGCGTGCGCGCGAAGCGGGCAAAGTCGCCAAAGCCGCAGCCAAGGTCGAGGATCTTCAGGCCATCCAGCGCAGGCAGCAGGGAATATAGCTCGGGAATTTCCAGCAGCCCGTTAAGGCCTGAGTCCTGCTCGCGTAGCTGACGGTAATTTTCAAAGAATACCGGGTCATCAAAAATGTTCTGCGGTGCCGATGGTTTCATTCGATCCTCCCTTGTTTATCGCTTCAGGCGGGGGCTTTCTCCGCCACGCCAATCTCTTTCTGGCGACCAGCATAAGCCCCAAAGACGCCCATGACGACCGAAAGTAGCGCGCAGCCCAGCAGCGGGATCGCCCAACTGCCCGTAACATCATGGATTTTACCCATCACCGGCGGGCCGAAGGCGGCAAGAAGATAGCCCACGCACTGCGCCATACCGGACAGCGCCGCCGCCTGATGCGCGGAACCGGTGCGCATACCAATGAACGAGAGCCCCAGGATCATCGCCGCGCCGGAGCCAAAGCCGCCCAGCGACACCCAGAAGATAGAGAAGGCCGGCAGCAGCCACAGGCCGAGCGTCGCCATACACCAAAGCAGCGCCATCAGGGCGGCAATCCCGCGCTGGTCTTTCAGGCGGCTGAGGATCAGGCCGACAAACAGCCCCGGAATGGCGGTGGCGAGCTGCAGGATCCCGTGTATCGACCCGGCTTCGGCTTCGTTATAGCCGTGGCTGATCAGAATTGAAGGCAGCCAGCCGATAATCACGTAATACACCAGCGAGTTAATGCCCAGATACAGCGTAACCTGCCAGGCCAGCGGCGAGGACCAGATGCCGCGGCTGTGCAGCGCGGGGTTGCCGGAAAGGTTCATCACGGTACTGCTGCCCAACTGAGGCAGCCAGACAATCAGCGCCAGCAGCGGGAAAACCATCAGCGACAGCATCGCGCCGGACCAGCCAAAACCGTGCAGGGCAATCGGTACCACCATCACCGAGCCCAGCGCGGCGGCAACGCCCATCGTCAGCGAATAGGCGCCGGTGAGTTTGGCGACCTGGCCGGGGAAGTCACGCTTAAGCAGGCTGGGCAGCAGCACGTTGCCCATCGCTATCCCGCAGCCGATGATGGCCGTGCCGATATACAGAAACGCGGCGTGGCCGGCGGAACGCAAAGCGATACCGGCGCAGATGATCAGCAACGCACCAAACAGGCTGCGCTCGGTGCCGAAGCGGCGGGCAATCCCGGCGGCAAGCGGGGAAACAACCGCAAAGGCCAGCAGGGGCAGAGTGGTCAGAATACCAATTTGCGCGGTGGACAGCGAAAGTGCATCTCGCACCATGTCCAGCAGAGGTGCTGCACCGGTAAAGGTTACGCGCAGGGTGGTGGCAATCATCAGAATGCCGAGCAGAAGCAGAATGCGGCTCTTCTTGCTCGCTGAAGTCGTGGAGGTCATATGTCTGTGTCCTGAAAAACGGTAAGGCAAAGATACACGCTTCTGCCTTTTTACGAATCAAGCTAAAATGACAGATTATCGCTAAATTCGGACATGCTATGGAACGTGACCTGGATCTCGAAGGCTTTGACCCGGACAGCATCGTGACGCCCGCGCTGGCCTTTCGCATTCGCGCCGCGCAAACCTATGACGAAAAGCCCATCCATACCCACCGCAAAGGGCAGCTTATTCTGGCGCTGCACGGCGGCATTACCAGCGAAGTGACCAACTCAATGTGGATGGTGCCGCCGCAGTATGCGGTTTGGGTACCGGGGCAAATGCCGCACAGCAACCGGGTAACGGCGGACGCGCGGCTGTGTTTTTTATTTATTGAGCCGGACGCGGTTAAGATGCCGCAGGAGTGCTGCGCGCTGAAAATTTCCCCGCTGGTGCGGGAGCTTATCCTGCGCCTGTCCAACGTTCCTCACGAAAATCTCGGCTGCGCGGCTATTCAGCGTCTGGTTCAGGTGCTGTTCGATGAACTCCCTCATCAGCCGGTCGAGCAGCTGCAGCTGCCGATTTCTTCGCACCCGAAAATCCGCGCGATGGCGGACAGCATGGCGAAGGATATGAAGGAGAAAAAGACGCTTGCGCAGTGGGCCGGGGACATGGCGATGAGCGAGCGCAACCTCGCGAGGCTGGTGGTGAAAGAGACGGGGCTGAGTTTTTTACGCTGGCGGCAGCAGATGCAGCTTATCGTTGCCCTGCGCCTGTTAATTGGCGGAATGACGGTGCAAAACGTGGCGGAGTCGCTGGGCTATGACTCCACCACGGCGTTTATCACCATGTTTAAAAAGGCGCTCGGCACCACGCCAGGGCGCTATCTGAGCACCCTGGCCGGCGACGATTTTACAGACTAGCCAGCTTAAACTGGGAAACAGCTGTATTCAGTTCGTAGGTTTGTGCCAATAGCGACTCGGCGGCTTCTGAAGCCTGATTCACCATCGCCGCGTTTTGCTGGGTGGTGACATCCATCTGGCTGATGGCGGTGCTTACCTGCTCAATGCCGCTGCTTTGCTCGTCGCTGGCGTGGGTGATTTCGACCATCAGGGCCGCCACGCGTTTCACGTCCTGCACCACGGTATTGATGGTTTTGCCCGCCTCGTTGACTAGTTTACTGCCGCTGGCTACCTGATTCACCGAATCTTCAATCAGGCCTTTGATCTCTTTGGCCGCGCTGGCGCTACGCTGGGCGAGGCTACGAACCTCGCCTGCAACGACTGCAAAACCGCGTCCCTGGTCACCTGCTCTGGCGGCTTCCACCGCCGCGTTCAGCGCCAGGATGTTGGTCTGGAAGGCGATGCTGTCGATGACGCCAATAATGTCGGTTATCTTGTTGGCCGAGCTTGAAATGCCGTCCATGGTTTCTACTACCTGCGCCACAACCGCGCCGCCTTGTTCCGCGCTTCTTGAGGCGGTATTAGCCAGCTGGCTGGCGCTCTGGGCATTTTCGGCGTTCTGCTTAACCGTGGCGGTCATCTCTTCCATTGATGAAGCCGTTTGCTCCAGCGCGCTGGCCTGCTCTTCGGTGCGGGAGGCGAGGTCAATATTGCCGCTGGCGATTTCGCTGGAGCGGCTGGAGATCTGATTGCTGCTCTCGTGAACCAGGTGGATGACCATGGTTAACTGCTGGCACATGGTTTCCATCGCCGCCATCACGCTGGTTCTGTCGCCGTCGCGGACTTTTACTTCGCAGGTGAGATCCCCGCAGGCTACGGCGTTGGCAATTTCGGCCACTTCGCTCGGTTCTCCACCGAGGGAACGGAAAATGGTGCGGTGTACCCACCAGCCGACAACCAGCAGCAGTAAAACGGCGGCGCCTGAGCCAATCAGCTGCCATTGCGTCGAGTTGGCGCTGCTGTGCTGCGCTTTTTCGACCGCGTTATCGGCATACTCTGCGGAAGCTTTGACAAAGGATTCAATGCCTTTCTGATGGGCGAAGAAGTCTTTATCGGCCGCTTTCAGCTTTTCAAACAGCGGGGTCGGCGCGCCCGAGCGGATAAGCTCGACCAGGTCATTGGCATCTTTAATCATCGCCATGCCCGCCTTGTACTGTTCTCCGAGCAGGTTGGCCTGAAGTTCTGGTGGCAGAGTGCTTTTCCAGTAATCGACACGCTGGTGCCATTGCGTGCTCAGGCGTTTGATCTCCGCATCGGCCTGGTCGACGCTGAGCGTGCCTTCTACCACGCGAGAGAGCACCAGGCGCAGCTCAATCAGGTAAACCGGCGCGGGCTTGATGTCAGACATCAAATCCTTTGCCAGCAGGCCGCTTTCGGTACTTTGGGCACTTCGGTGGCTGCCGTAGAGTGAAATGGCGGTGACCAGGGCGGACATCAAAATCGAACAGCAAATTAATAGCAACAAATTGTGAGCCAGTGATTTCATTTTGCCTCTCCTATTATTTGAAAAGCTTATCGGCGAGAGGGAGGGGAACTTTTCCACCGGATCTGAAAACTACCGCCTCAGTCACAAATTTATGCCTGAAACGGGGCATTTTTTATTTTTAAAATAATCACTTAACTTAATTATTTTTTAAATCTATAAGTAAAAGATTTAACCCTGTTTTAACTAATATGTTTTCTGCATATGCAATGCAGGATTAAGCATTGGCGAGGTGACGGCGCTTGTGCGAGCGTAAGGACATAGCTCGCTCACAGACGGGATAACAAGGAAAATCAATGGCACAGGTAAAGGCTTTCACGCACACAGCTTCACACAGTATAACGCAGCGTAAATTAACGCTCTCCGCTTTGGTTCTGGCCCTGTCCGGCCTGACCTCCGCCGTGGTTCACGCAGACCAGCTGGCGGATATTCAAAAAGCCGGAGTCGTTAAAGTTGCCACTTTTGACGCTAATCCACCTTTTGGCTCCATAGATGCTAAAACGCACGATATCGTGGGCTATGACGTTGATTTCGCGAAAGCGCTGGCAAAATCATTAGGCGTTAAGCTTGAGCTGGTGGCGACCAACCCGGCGAACCGCATTCCGCTGCTGCAGTCCGGGAAGGTCGATTTAATCGTCGCGGACATCACCATTACGCCGGAACGTGCCCAGGTGGTGGATTTCTCTACCCCGTATTTTGTGACCGGGCAGCAGTTCCTGGTCCCGGCTTCCGGGCCGGATAAGCTTGATGACTACGCGAAAGGACGCGTGGGTGCGGTAAAAGGCACCACCGGAGAACAGGCGCTGGTGCAGCGTTTCCCGTCAATTCGAGTGCTTTCTTATGATGATATTCCGCTGGCCTTTACCGCGCTGCGCAACGGTAACGTCCAGGCTATCACCCAGGACAGCACTATTCTTGCCGGGCTGCTGGCCGAAGCGCCGGATAAGGCGAAGTTTAAAATCCTGCCGGACTTGTTGAGTAAGGAAGAGATTGGCGTTGGCGTGAAAAAAGGGGAGGCTTCCCTTTTGAAAGCGGTTAACGACGAGCTGGTGAAGCTGGAGCAAAACGGCCAGGCGGAGCAAATTTATAACGCCTGGTTTGGCCCTGAGAGCAAAACCCCGCAGCCGCGCAGCTTTAAAATTGTAGCCAAATAATATGTTTAAAAGACCGCCTCATTTGTCCGCAGCTTCGGCTGCGGATTTTTTGCATCTGCAGTCCGCCAGCGTGGAATTTCGCAAAGCGAGCAAAAGCTACGCTGATACTTCCGTCCTGCACGACATCGACCTGACTATCCCGGCCGGGGAAGTGGTGGCGATTTGCGGCCCCTCCGGTTCGGGTAAGTCTACGTTAATAAGGTTAATCAACCAGCTCGAAACCCTCAGCGACGGCGATATTTATATCGACGGGAAACCCACCCGACGGTTAAGCAGCAACGCACTTCGCCGCCTGCGAAGCCGGATCGGTTTTGTTTTCCAGCAGTTCAACCTTTACGCCCATCTGACGGCCGAGCAAAACATTACGCTGTCGCTAACCCACGTTCACGGCTGGAAGCGTGAGGAAGCACATCAGCAGGCTCTGGCGCTTCTGGCTCGGGTTGGCCTGGCTGAAAAAGCGCAGCATTATCCGGCGCAGCTTTCCGGCGGGCAGCAGCAGCGCGTCGCCATTGCCAGGGCGCTGGCATCTTCACCGCAAATAATCCTGTTTGATGAGCCGACCTCGGCGCTCGACCCGGAGATGATCGGCGAAGTTCTGCAGGTGATGAAGGATCTCGCCCACAGCGGTATTACCATGATTGTGGTGACGCATGAGATGCAGTTCGCGCGTGAAATAGCCGATCGCGTGGTGTTTATTGACGGCGGGGCCATTCTCGAACAGGCCCCGCCGGAGCAGTTTTTCCGCTCGCCGCAGCATCCGCGCGCGCGCCGTTTTCTGCAAAAGGTGCTCGACCCGCTGCATGCCGACGCCAGGGACGAGCCATGAACAGCTATTTTGACTGGGCGGGCGTGCTGACAGGTGCCCCGCGTGCATGGCTTATCTCCGGTTTACTCACAACCGCGTGGGTGACGCTTGCCGGGATAATTATCGCCACGCTGTTTGCCGTGCTGCTGCTGGGGCTGCGGCTTGCCGGTGGCCGGGCGGGGCGTTACATCACCGCAAGCTGGGTCTCAGTTTTTCGCAATACGCCTTTGCTGGTGCAACTGTTGTTCTGGTATTTCGCTGCCTGGAACGCGCTCCCGCAAAGCTGGCGCGGGTTTATTAACGACGATCACAGCTGGTCGCAGCTACCCGGCGGTGTCTGGTGGCTTACGCCGGAGTTTCTTTGTGCGGCGTGGGGGCTGGGGTTGTTCACCTCGGCCTTTTTAGTCGAAGAGATTCGCAGCGGGCTGCAGGCGGTGCCGAAAGGGCAAACCGAAGCGGCGCTTTCTCAGGGCTTTTCCGACTGGCAGCTTTTCCGCAGCGTGTTATTGCCGCAGGGGGTGGTTAACGCCTGGCAGCCGGTGGTCGGGCAGTATCTCAATCTAATGAAGCTCTCCTCGCTGGCAACGGGCATTGGCTTTGCCGAGCTCACCAGTCAGGTTCGCCGGATTGAAAGCTATAACGCGCATGCGCTGGCGGCTTTTGCCGTCGGTACGGTGCTTTATCTGCTGCTAGGTCTGGCGATGAGCGGGCTGTTTACGCTCTTTGCTCCGGGGCGGCGTGGGCAGCGAAAACCTGCGGGGATGAGGCAGGAGGCGCAGCATGATAGCTAACGTTACGGTGATTACGGATAACCTCGACTATTTGCTGTGGGGGAGAATGGCCCAGGGCGAACCGGGCGGGGTGCTGTTAACGCTGATTATGGCCGTGGGCGCCGGTGCACTGGCGCTTGTACTTGGGTTAGGGCTTGCCTGTGTGGCATGGCGCTACGGCGGCATTGTGCGCCGCGTGCTTTTTATCTGGGCTGACCTGATACGCGGCATTCCGCTGATTTTTGTTATTTTCTGGCTCTATTTTCTGCTGCCCGCCGTGACCGGACGCGACCTGCCGGGGCCGCTGACCGTAACGCTGGCGCTGGCCTGGTTTACCTCGGCGGCGGTGATGTACACCACGCTGGCGGCGCTGAATTCGCTGGCGAAGGGGCAAAATGAAGCCGCGATTGCTGGCGGCTTTTCGCCGTGGCAAACGCTGAGGTTAGTGCTGCTGCCTCAGGCGCTGCGCAACGCTTTGCCGTCGTTTGCCGGGCTGTTTATTTCGCTTATCAAAGATACTTCGCTGGCGTTTATCGTCAACGTCCCGGAGCTGACGACCGTGGCCGGGCAGGTCAACAGCCGGGTGCAAATTTACCCGGCGGCCATTTTTATCTTTACCGGCCTGGTGTATTACCTGCTGTGCAGCGCGCTGGCCTGGCGTATTCACCGCTGGCAGCGGCAGGGGGCTATTGCTTACCCACAATAAGGGAAACCAGGCCAGCAGCAATCAGCGGCCCAACGGGCACGCCACGAAACAGGGCGACGCCAATAACGGTGCCGACAAGCAGGCCGCCCACCAGGCCAGGCTGGCTTCCCATCAGCGTAACGCCGCGCCCGCCAAGCCACGAGACGGCAATGCCGACGACGATCGCTACCAGCGATTTCCAGTGGGTGAAAGAGTGGATGAGGCTGCTGGCGGGCAGGGTGCCGCTGGCAATGGGAGCCATCACGCCGATGGTCAGAATGATGATCCCGACCGTCAGGCCCTGTTTTTCGATCCACGGAAAGAAGGTGCTAAGTGGGGTCACGCGCACAATTATCAGTACCAGGATTGAAACGGCGACGGTGGTGTTGTGACTGACAAAACCTAATCCAGCGAGGGCCAGAAGTATTAATAGCGTGGGGTCAAAAATCATGATATTTCCTTGCAAAACAAGAGGGAAGTAACTTTTTATTGTTGTTCTTGATCGCCGGCTAGCTGCGTTCATCATTCTGTCATTTATGCGGTCAATAATTAACCTTCATAACGGGCGCGCGATGGCTTGCAGGAGAGACGGATGAGCGATCCAGCATTATTCGATACGATGTGCATTACCGCAGTGTTCCTCGGCATAGCTTCGCTGCTGGTGCTGTCTGTCCTTTATCTCGAACGCCACGGCTAACTACTCCGGACGGTGGAAATTTACCAGCTCCGGGCGCGCAATGCGTAAATAATCCTGCGTATTCATCACCACCGACTTTTCCAGCAATCCCGCGTTAAACGCGATTTCCAAAAAACGCTCGAAAATTCCCGGGTCGGCCACCAGCCTGAGCTGAGCATGAAAGCTAAAAGGTGGGATAGCGCCGAAGACGCACCTCGTTAACTCATCGACTTCCGCCGGGCTTGCCAGCGAGGCTTTCAGGCCGCCAAGATGCTGCGCCAGCAGGCTCAGATCCGCCTGTTTGTCCGCCGCCAGAATCGCCAGCACGTGCAGCTTTACGCCGTTTCCTTTGACCTTGCAGACCAGCGCCTTTGCGCCCTGACCAAGCTCGGTCCCGCGAATGGCCGAAACCTCTTCACATTTCCCCGCCGCCACGTGGTTTACCACGCGGTAGCGAGCCTGCTGCTGCTCCAGTAACTCAATGAGTTGTTGATGGACGTCTTCGCCTTTTGCCATTAGGTTTCCTTTGGGTATTTTCCCGTTTACATTCGTAGTTTGTGCATCAAGACAGTAATACTTTTTAGTCTTAAAAGAAAAGTCAGCGATTAGCTATTGGCTGGAGAAGGCGATGTCGGGTTTCAAACTAGAGATTTCTGATTACATCAGCGAGGAGCATTCGCTGCCGATCGAAGCGGGGCTTAGCGAGTTTAACGCCGCCATGAGCGGGCTAAACGATCGCCAGCCGCTGGCGGTTGTGGTGCGCAGCCCCGAGAGTGGGAAAGTCGTGGGTGGCATGCTGGGGCGTTCTTCATTGGGCGTGCTGTTTATCGATCTTTTTTACCTGCCGCCGGAGCTAAGAGCCCACGGGCTGGGAAGCGAGATCCTGAGGGTGTTTGAAGCGGAAGGGCGCAAGCGCGGCTGCGTGGCGGCCTTTTTATATACCATCAGTTTTCAGGCGCCGGATTTCTACCGGAAGCATGGTTGGGAAGAGTTTGGCAAAATCGACTGTTTGCCCGAAGGCACCAGCAGGTATTTTATGAAGAAGGCGCTTTAGGTTAACAATAATAAAGGCCGGTCAATGCCGGCCTCTTATGCGTTGTACGCTTTTTAAATATCGTCCATGGTGTGGCCGACAACAATTTCCAGCGCGTTGCGGTAGACATCGCACATTACCACATCGTCGGTGGTCTCCAGGGCGTCAACCAGCCAGAGAATAATGGCTTTGTTGGAGACGGATTTATTGGCAGACAGAATGGCCGTGATTGCCTGAGAAATGGCCGCGTTCTCTTCGGCATGCCTGTCTCCGGAGCTTCTGATGTAGTCGGATAATGCCTGGCTGGCATGCCCGGTATGTATTTCAGAGGTATTGGAAATTAGCTGTGTCATAGTCACTCACCGTTTTTCAGTTATTGGCCATGGGCCGCTAGTGGACGTTTTTTGCGTTGCGCTGGTTAGTCTCTACCGCTTTTGCACACGCTTCTTTTTCTGTCTTTCCCGCTGAGGCCTGGGAAATATTGCCCTCGATTTCACCGATAATTTTCTGCAGCACTTTACGCCGCCGTAAGTCCTGTTCTGTTATGAGCATCGCTTCTAATCTGGCCACTAAGGCGCGGGTGTTTATTGCGCTGTTGCCGTTGAGCAGCGATAGCGCTGCTTCACCGATAATCTCATCCGTTAATTGTTCATCGTCGCTTCTCTGCATGTCGTTACTCCTGATTTCCGCGCCAGTGTTTGAATAAGTGCTGGCATGAAGTCATTAGCCGGAGCCTGAGAATGAGGAAGGATTCAGCATTTACAACTCTGTGGCTTCACTCCCGAGAGGGAACGCAGGCCGTTAATCTTCTGGCACTCCGGTTCGGCTATCACGTTAGCGGGCGAAAAGCATGCCCAACAGCGCCTGATAATGTTTTTCCTCTTCTGGCTCGGAAACCCTGTCCAGACGAGAGAGCAATTTTGTACAGATCGCCTTTCGATTCAGGTTGCGGCCATCGCTAAGAATTTCGAGTACGATTTGCCCCATAGTTTCCTGCTGGGAGAGCGGTGTAGCGCCGTTGAAGTAGCGGGCAATATCGTTTTCTGCGGTGTTCTGGCCGGGCGTAAAAGTGTTCTGTCGCATAAATCGCTCCTGTAAGTTCACACTTTGCAAGATGTTAACTAAGTTATGCAATTGCTATAAAAACTGTACATAAAGGTGTATTACTTCGCTTGCTATTTTTTGATTAAAAGTGCTAATTGTTTTTTATCAGTAAGTTATAAATATTTATTTTTAACTTACTGATGCGGTAAGTTGTACATTCGCATTGCGATGAAATGACGTCGAAAACGTCGGATGTTGTTCAGTTGTTTAGGTTTTGTTGAGTTTGTGGCGACGTCAGAGCATCGATCTGTTAAGTTATGGCCTTAAACTTCCGCAGGGAACGACCATGCTCACCACTGTCATCTATCGCAGCCACATTCATACCGGCACTCCTTTTGAGGATTTGCAGGCGATGGTTTCCGCGGCAAACGCGAAAAATATTGCAGCGGATGTGACGGGAATACTGCTTTTCAACGGCACGCATTTCTTTCAGCTGCTGGAAGGCCCGGAAGAAGGCGTGCAGAAGATATATCGCGCTATCTGTAAAGACGACCGCCATTACAACATTGTTGAGCTGCTTTGTGATTACGCGCCGGCACGCCGCTTCGGGCGGGTGGGAATGGAGCTTTTTGATTTAAGAGAGCACGATAAAAACGATGTATTACAGGTTGTGCTTGAGAAGGGCACCAGCCGTTATCAGCTGGCTTACGATGACCGTGCTTTAAGTTTTTTCCGTACTTTTATCGAGTCGACGGAAAAAGAGAACTATTTTGAAATCCCTCCGCGTGGTTCATGGGAATTTATCATCGATGCGCCGGCTCATCAGGCATCCGGCAAGCATGTTCCACGTGGACATATAACCTTTCAGCCTATTGTTGACCCGATGGCCTGTTCTGTCGCGGCTATCGAGGCGTTAGCAGCGGATCCTGTTTCAGCTGAAGTGCCGGATGGCGATGTTTACCAACTCGATCTGCTGCACGCGAAGGCGGCTTTTGCCGCAGCTCAGGCCGCTGACATTGGCCGGCAAACGCTATGCATCAATCTGCTGCCAATGACGCTGGTGATGATTCCTGGCGCCGTAGAACAACTGCTGGCGGATATTGAGACAAACAGACTTGTCCCCGAGCAGGTGGTGATTGAATTCACCGAAAGCGAGATCATTCCTCATATGGCGGCGTTTACCGACGCCATCAGGCAGCTTAAATCGGCAGGTATTAAGCTGGCGATTGACGATTTTGGCGCAGGGTTTGCGGGCCTGCAGCTGCTGGCGCAGTTTCAGCCTGAGAGACTCAAGATTAACCGTGAGCTGATTCGGGACATCCATAAAAGCGGGCCACGACAGGCCATTATTCTGGCGATCATCAGGTGCTGCGCCTCGCTTGAAATTGCGGTCTCAGCCACCGGTATTGAACAACCGGAAGAGTGGATGTGGCTGGAGGCGGCGGGTATCTCGCACTTCCAGGGCAACCTGTTCGCCAAACCCTGCGTGGGAGGCTCTTTTAGCATTGCCTGGCCAGAACGTAAGGCCGAACTGTAACTTCTGTGCTGGTGACCTCCCCAAAAGCTTTTAGGTTTCACTTGTACAACCCGGAAAAAAATTGTACACATTGAACAGATTGACTAGTGTTTTAATGGAAGCGTGAGATCTGTGTACGGGGAGGGACACTATGGCCTATTACACTATCGGTGATGTAGCAGAGCGATGTGGCATCAACCCGGTCACCCTGCGGGCATGGCAGCGCCGCTACGGTTTACTGAAACCTCAGCGCAGCGAGGGCGGCCATCGGCAGTTTGATGATGCGGACGTTCAGCGCATTGAAGAAATTAAGTACTGGATGAGCAAAGGCGTTTCCGTGGGCAAAGTAAAAGCCCTGCTGGAGCGTAGCCACGTGCCGGAAGAGCAGCTGTGGGTGACGTTGCAGGAAGAAATGATGCTTCTGCTCAGGAAGGTTAACCCTGCGAAGCTGCGCGAGAAAATTGTGGCTCTGAGCCGGGAACACAGCGCCGACCTGCTTATCGACAATCTCTTGTTACCCGTGAGAAACAAACTCGCTCAGGATGAATCTACGGCTTCGTTGATGCGTAGCTTGCTAGATGGCGTACTGATCCGCCACTGCGCTCAATGCCTGGCAGAAGCGCAGAGCCAAAGTGGGGAAGAGATCCTGCTTATTGGCTGGCAAACGGACGATCGAACAGCCTTGTGGCTGGAGGCGTGGCGTCTATCCCGCAGAGACAAGAATGTTAACGTGCTTGCCGAGCCGGTGGAAACGTTACGCCCGGAGCTTTTCCCCGGTCAGCATATTTTTTTATGGACGGGAAAAGTGCTGTCGGAAGCGCAGCAAGAACAGTTTGCTCACTGGAAGCAGTGGGGATACGACATTGAGCTTCATCGATAAGAGGGCGTACGCCTGATTCACATTACTCTTTTGCTTTCTTTGCAATCGAGAAGAGAAAAAGCCGGTGAAGCACCGGCTTTTGATTTTACGTTACCCGTGGGTATCGCTGGTCTGCTTCTGAAACAGTTCCCGGAACACCGGATAAATATCATCCTGATCCCGAATGTGCTGTATCGCGAAGTTATCGAAGGTGGCCTGCAGGTTTTCGTACTCACGCCACAGGGTCTGGTGCGCCCTGCGGGTGATTTCGATGTAGCTGTAGTAGCGCACTACCGGCAGCAGTTTTTTCGCCAGAATGTCGTGGCACAGCGGGGAGTCGTCTGCCCAGTTGTCACCGTCCGAGGCCTGTGCGGCATAAATATTCCATTGTGCCGGATCGTAGCGTTCCTGCACCACCTCATCCATTAACTTCAGGGCGCTGGAGACAATAGTGCCGCCGGTTTCCTGCGAGTAGAAGAACTCGTGTTCGTCCACTTCTTTGGCCTGGGTGTGGTGGCGAATATAAACCACTTCCACGTTTTTATAGGTCCGGCTCAGGAACAGATAGAGCAGAATATAAAAGCGTTTTGCCATGTCTTTGGTGGCCTGGTCCATTGAACCGGAGACGTCCATCAGGCAGAACATCACCGCCTGGCTGGAAGGTTCCGGGCGCTTTTCGTAGTTCTTGTAGCGTAAATCGAAGGTGTCGATAAACGGCACGCGGGCGATTTTTTCCCGCAGCTCCGCTATCTCTTTGCGCAGGCGCTCCTCTTCGAGCAGCCGCGCAGGTTCGCTGCGGCTCACGGCCTCGAGGCTTTCTTCAAGTTCGTGCAGCAGGCGACGTTTACCGGCGCTCATTGCCGTGCGGCGTGCCAGCGAGTTTTGCAGCGAGCGAACAACGCTGATATTGGCCGGAACGCCGTTAGAGGTAAAACCCGCGCGGTGGGATTTAAACTCGGTTATCTGCCGGTGCTGATTACGCTTCAGGTTAGGCAGCGCCAGATCCTCGAACAGTAAATCGAGGTATTCGTCTTTGGATATCTGGAACACGAACTCATCCTGGCCTTCGCCGTCCTGGCTCGCCTGACCCTGGCCGCTCCCGCCACCGCCGCCGCCGCCCTGAGGACGTTCGATGCGATCGTTTTGTACGAAGTGGTCGTTGCCGGGATGGACCCGGTGACGCAGGCCGCCGCGGCCCTGATGAAACATCGGCTCGTTGATATCCTCATTTGGGATGGAAACGGACTCGCCGCTGTCCACGTCGGTAACCGAACGCTTGTTAATGGCCCCGGATATCGACTGTTTTATTTGCGCCTTATAACGACGCAAGAAGCGCTGGCGGTTCACCGCGCTCTTGTTTTTGCCGTTAAGCCGCCTGTCTATGAAGTAGGCCATAGTTCCCCCAACTGCTTATGCCAGGTGCGCAAACGGGTCACGCCGCCCGGCGTGACCCGCAGGAAACTCCCTTAAGAAGACTTACGAACCCGCAGATACCATTCACACAGCAGGCGAACCTGCTTGCGGGTGTAGCCTTTCTCCATCATCCGATCGACAAAATCATCGTGTTTTTTCTGCTCGTCGGTGGAGGTTTTGGCGTTGAACGAGATAACGGGCAGCAGCTCTTCGGTGTTCGAGAACATTTTCTTCTCGATAACCGTGCGCAGCTTCTCGTAGCTGGTCCAGTTTGGGTTACGACCGTTATTATGGGCGCGGGCACGCAGCACGAAGTTGACGATTTCGTTACGGAAATCTTTCGGGTTACTGATGCCCGCCGGTTTTTCAATTTTCTCCAGTTCCGCGTTCAGGGATTCACGGTCAAACAGCTGGCCGGTGTCCGGATCGCGGTATTCCTGATCCTGAATCCAGAAGTCAGCGTAGGTGACATAACGGTCGAAAATGTTCTGCCCATATTCTGAATAAGATTCAAGGTAGGCCGTCTGGATCTCTTTCCCGATAAATTCCGCGTATTTAGGGATCAGGTAACCTTTCAGGTATTCCAGATATTTCTCTGACTGTTCCTGCGGGAACTGCTCGCGCTCGATTTGCTGTTCCAGCACGTAGAACAGGTGAACCGGGTTCGCAGCCACTTCTGCATGGTCAAAGTTGAACACGCGAGAAAGGATTTTAAAGGCGAAGCGCGTTGAGAGCCCGTTCATGCCTTCATCAACCCCGGCGTAGTCCCGGTACTCCTGGTAGGACTTGGCTTTCGGGTCGGTGTCTTTCAGGCTTTCACCATCATAGACGCGCATTTTTGAGTAGATGCTGGAGTTTTCCGGCTCTTTCAGGCGAGACAGGATAGAGAAGCGAGAAAGCGTTTCCAGGGTGCCAGGGGCACATGGCGCATGGGACAGTTCGCTGTGGTTAAGCAGCTTCTCGTAGATTTTCATCTCTTCCGAGATGCGCAGGCAGTAAGGCACCTTGACGATGTACACGCGGTCAAGGAAGGCCTCGTTGTTTTTGTTATTGCGGAAGGTGACCCACTCGGATTCGTTCGAGTGCGCAAGGATAATGCCGTTAAACGGCAGGGCAGAGATGCCTTCGGTGCCGTTGTAGTTTCCTTCCTGGGTCGCGGTCAGCAGCGGGTGCAGCACCTTGATTGGCGCCTTAAACATCTCAACGAATTCCATGATGCCCTGGTTCGCGCGGCACAGTGCACCGGAATAGCCGTAAGCATCCGGGTCGTTTTGCGCGTGGTGTTCCAGCTTGCGGATGTCCACTTTACCGACCAGCGCGGAGATATCCTGGTTGTTCTCGTCACCCGGTTCGGTTTTCGCTATCGCGATTTGCGCCAGAATAGACGGCCAGACTTTCACTACGCGGAATTTGGTGATGTCGCCGCCAAATTCGTGCAGGCGTTTCGCCGCCCACGGCGACATGATCGTGCCGAGATAGCGGTCAGGAATGCCATACTCTTTTTCCAGAATATTGGCGTCTTCCTGCGGGTTAAACAGGCACAGCGGATGATCGTTGACCGGGCTACGCTCGCCGTTGGCGCTCAGCGCATAAATAGGCACGCGCTGCATTAATGCTTTCAGGCGTTCGGCCAGCGACGATTTACCGCCGCCTACCGGGCCCAGCAGGTACAGAATTTGTTTCTTCTCTTCCAGCCCTTGAGCAGCGTGTTTCAGGTAAGCGACGATCTGCTCGATAGCTTCTTCCATGCCATAAAACTCTTCAAACGCCGGGTAGCGTGCCACCACGCGGTTTGAAAAGAGACGGGACAGCCGGGGCTCTGTGGCAGTGTCAACCATCACTGGTTCACCAATGGCCGTCAATAGCCGTTCTGCCGCATTCGCGTAGGCACTGCGATCTTGTTTACAGATAGCAAGAAATTCCTGCAGTGTGAACTCTTCGTCCTTGGCAGCTTCATAACGCTGGCGATAGTGATCGAATATATTCATGGCATGCCGTCCTTTCGTTTTTAGCACAGGTTAAAGAGCCGTTGGTATGTGTAGTGGGGGCTCCCCGGAAGACGTCTGCTAAATAAACAGCAACCCTTGTGCCAGGTTGATACCCGGCGCCAATGCTGCCGCACAGCGGTTCACCTTCCTAAAATAAAGCGTAGATGGCATTTGCAAAACTTGCATACGGCCAGAACTCAATTTCAATGACATATCAATAACTCATCCTAAAAATTTCGCTTTTGAGATAAGCGGCAGAGTTCTCTTTCACATGGCTGACATAAAGATGAAAATCCGTCGTCATCTGGCGGCGGGATGCTAATGAGTTGGCTGAAGGTTGCGATTAAGTAAATTATTTGGGATGAGAGCCAAGGGCGGTTACACTTCTTGCGCTGATTATTTGATTAAAGGACTGAAAGGATTGTGACCAAATTCAAACTTCTCGCATTAGGCGTACTGCTTGCCTCCTCCGTTACCGCCGTACACGCGGAGGGCCCATGGTCTATTGGGGCCGGTGCGCTGGTCTCGCCAAACCCTTATAAAGGCGACCAGAACCGCGTTTATCCGGCTCCTCTGCTTGGCTATGAAGGTGACAATTTCTACTTCCGCGGCTTCAACGCCGGTTACTACCTGTGGAATGACGAAGCCGACAAGCTCTCCGTGACCGCCTATTACTCGCCGCTGCATTTCAGGCCGAAAGACAGCAACTACGACAGTATGCGCGCGCTGGATTACCGCCATTCTACCGTGATGGCTGGTCTTTCCTGGGTGCATAACACGGAATATGGTTTCCTGCGTACCGTGCTGGCCGGGGATATCCTCGACAACAGCAACGGCATTACCTGGGACACCGCCTGGCTGTACCGCTACAATGCCGACAGCCTGACGCTGACGCCGGGCGTGGGTGTTGTCTGGGACAGCAAGAAACAGAACGACTATTACTACGGCGTAAGCGGCAAGGAAGCGAACCGCAGCGGCCTGAACGAGTACGACGCGGGCAACAGCTGGTCGCCATACGTTGAGCTGTCCGTTAACTACAAGCTGAACGCAGACTGGAACGTATTCGGTATGGGTCGCTACATGCGCCTGTCGAAAGAAGTGACCGACAGCCCAATGGTCGATAGCAACTGGACCGGCGTGCTGCTGACGGGTGTGAACTACAGCTTCTGATTGGTGCAACACACGCACTAAAAAGGGGCGCTGGCGCCCCTTTTGCTTATCTGTGGTGCGGCAACCTATGGTCTTGCACTAAGCGGGTGAAATCCGTTTAGCCTTTCTTCGCCACGCTGATGGTCTGGCTCAGGCGGGTTGGTTTCTCCGCGCTGGCTTTCTGCTTTTTAGACGCGCAGGCGGTTTCCACACAGACGAAGGTTTTGTAGCCGTCGTCCGGCATATCGCCCATCGAAACGGACAGGGCAGGACCCGGGTTCCAGCCCACGACGTTGAAATGGTGATGATGAACCACGTTCAGGGTACGCTGCAGGCCGCTTGCGTCGTGAATGACGCTGCACTCTTCCGGCTCCAGGTAGAGGCGATCGGTCCGGTCCGGGAAGGTCTGCACGCCGTCGGTAAGCTGGCCTGCCGCTTCATTCAGCACTTTGTCGATGTACGGATTGCCGAGGCCGCTGACTTTCACCTCCGCGATGTCGCCTACGTTGAAATAGGTGTGCAGGGCAGACGTGGTTTCGAACTCACCGTGGGCTTCCAGCTCAATCTCGCAGGTTTTCCCCAGCTTGAAGCGGGCATACAGCGTGAACTCATGCGGCCACAGCTTCAGCGTTTCTTCGTTGTTATGCAGCTCAAAGGTCAGGACCACGCCGTTGGCGTCTTCGTTGTGAGCGCTCAGCGTCCACGGCAGGTTACGGGCAAAGCCGTGAGCCGGAAGGCCAGCCTGTTCCGCCGGGCCAAACCACGGCCAGCAAATCGGTACGCCGCCGCGCAGCGCTTTTCCTTTATGGAAAGGCGTAATGTCGCTCAGCCACAGCACTTCATCTTCACCGGCGGGTTGCCAGGAGAGCAGGTGAGCACCCTGGAGCGCGAAAGACGCTCGAACCTGCGGGTGATCGACCACGATGACGTCCAGCTCATCGTTTATGCGGCGGGTCAGGGAAGGGGTAATTTGTTCGACGACCGGAAGTGCAAAAATTTTATTAATCATTTCTTATTTCCTCAGTCCTGGGTCTTTCAGGCAAAAAAAAGAGCGACCGAAGTCGCCCTTTCAGATTGATGACAGGCAGCCAAAAAACGTGGTTTTCGGCTGCCTGGGGCAAACCAGAGAACATCATTTGTTTTTATATCAATGCTCAGACTTTTTTTAAGGATAATGACGCTTTGTCAGCAGCCTTAAAAAAAGGGCGACCGAAGTCGCCCTTTAGGATCAGGTTCTCATCTCAACTTATTTGGAGATGTGAGCAATCAGATCCAGTACTTTGTTGGAGTAGCCAGTTTCGTTGTCGTACCAGGAAACCAGTTTCACAAAGTTGTCGTTCAGTGCGATACCAGCTTTAGCATCGAACACGGAAGTGCAGATTTCGCCGTTGAAGTCGGTAGAAACTACGTCATCTTCGGTGTAGCCCAGAACACCTTTCATGGTGGTTTCTGAAGCAGTTTTGATTGCTGCTTTGATCTGCTCGTAAGTTGCTGGTTTTTCCAGACGAACGGTCAGGTCAACAACGGATACGTTAGGGGTAGGAACGCGGAACGCCATACCGGTAATTTTACCGTTCAGTTCTGGCAGTACAACGCCTACTGCTTTAGCAGCACCGGTAGAAGAAGGGATGATGTTCTGAGCTGCGCCGCGGCCGCCGCGCCAGTCTTTGTGAGACGGGCCATCAACGGTTTTCTGAGTAGCGGTGGTAGCGTGAACGGTGGTCATCAGGCCTTCAACGATACCGAAGTTGTCGTTGATAACTTTAGCCAGTGGTGCCAGGCAGTTGGTGGTGCAGGATGCGTTGGAAACGATGTCCTGGCCAGCATATTTTTCAAAGTTAGCGCCTTTAACGAACATAGGCGTTTTGTCTTTGGATGGACCAGTCAGAACCACTTTTTTCGCGCCAGCAGCGATGTGCTTACGAGCGGTTTCGTCAGTCAGGAACAGACCTGTTGCTTCAGCAACAACGTCAACGTTCACTTCGTTCCACTTCAGGTTAGCCGGGTCACGTTCTGCGGTAACACGGATAGTTTTACCGTTAACAACCAGGTGGCCGTCTTTAACTTCTACAGTACCGTTGAAACGACCGTGAGTTGAGTCGTACTTCAGCATGTAAGCCATATAGTCAGCGTCTAACAGGTCGTTGATTGCAACGATTTCGATGTCAGAACGTTCCTGAGCAGCACGGAAAACGATACGGCCGATACGACCAAAACCGTTGATACCTACTTTGATAGTCATAGTATTCCACCAGCTATTTTTTAGTGAATAAAAGGTTGGCTGTAAAATTACAAAAACCTTACGCAGCGTCAAGCGGAATCGTGTCAATCATTGCGACAAATCAATCCTGTGAACAGGGTTTGTACGACTGAACGCCTCACGCTTCCTTTTGGGCTTAAATCCAAATGGGGACGATGCGGGGGATTTTAAACGCCAGTTCAAGCAATAATGTGATTCACGTCACGCTTTGTGCCGTGCCAGAATTTCAGGGCTAAGTTTAGAACAAAAACCAGCACGGTGTTGTTAATTTTTTGTTAGAATGGTGCCGTGAGCTGTCCCAATTGAACTGACCGAGATGTACGCCTATGTCTAATCAATTACCCCCTGATTCAAATAAGAAAAACCTCAGCGAAATGCAATATTATGTGACCCAGAAGCACGGTACTGAACCGCCGTATTCCGGGCGTCTGCTGCATAACAAGCGCGACGGGATTTATCACTGCCTGGTGTGCGACGCGCCGCTGTTTCTTTCGGAAAGCAAATACGACTCAGGCTGCGGCTGGCCTAGCTTCTACGAGCCTGTCGGCCCCGACGCCATTCGCTATCTGACCGACAATTCCCACGGTATGGAACGCGTTGAAATTCGCTGCGGCAGCTGTGATGCGCACCTGGGACATGTGTTCCCGGACGGCCCTCAGCCCACCGGCGAGCGTTATTGCGTCAACTCGGCTTCCCTGAGCTTCACCGACGGGCAAAATGGCGATCAGGTTGATGGTTGAAAAATCGATTCAGCTAATTATTCCTCGACGGAGCGTAACATGAGCAATCTGGATGAGATGTTGAGCGTGATGACGCCTGAGATTTATCAGCGTCTGACGACGGCTGTCGAACTGGGGAAATGGCCCGACGGCGTGGCGTTAACCCCGGAGCAGAAGGACAATAGCCTGCAGCTGGTGATGCTGTGGCAGGCGCGCCACAACACGGATGCGCAGCACATGACCATCGACACCAACGGCCAGATGGTGATGAAGAGCAAGCAGCAGCTGAAAGCGGAGTTTGGCATCGAACCCGCGCCGTTTGTGACCATGAAGCTGCAGTAAGTAAAAAGGGAGACTCGCTGGTCTCCCTTATTTTTTATCGTGTTACTGATTATTTAGCGTGGTCAATGCCCAGCGACTCGGCGAGCTGTTTCGCCAGCTGATTGTTGTCATCCGCGCCATACTCCCAGAACATCGCGCCGCCCAGGCCTTTCTCCTTGATGTACTCGGCTTTGATCTTCACCGAGCGCGGGTTCTCGTAAGAAATCGCGAACAGCGGTTTACCTTCAGCAGACTTCAGCGTCAGGTAAGGCACCTTCGCGTCCTCATCCCACTCTTCGGTAAAGCGCTTCTGCGGATCGTTCAGCATTTTCTTCACAAGGTCGTTGTATTTGACGTAGGTGTCTTTGGTCAGATCTACGCCCAGCGCGGTTTTAAACAGCGCCAGCTCACGTTCGCCGAAGTACGGCTGCGTCACCGGGTTTTTCTGTGCGTCAGGTTTTGACCAGTCGATGCCTGGCTCAACGGCGCGTTTAGGCACGCGGCCATAGAAGCCGATACCGAGGTTCATCTGCTGCGGCTTCAGCCCGGCGGCGAGATAGTTATTCACCACGAAGTCAGCGCTGTACTTGTCGGCTTCGGCTACGGTAGGCCATTTTTTCGAATCGTACAGGTTGGAGTTGAAGTACTGAGTGCCGTATGCCATGTCGTAGGTCATCAGATTGATGTAGTTCAGCACCGGCGCGATGGCCTTCACGTCAACCCAGCTTTTCGGGCTTTCGGCGTTGGCCCCGACGGCGATGGTCACCAGTTTTTTATCGCCGACGGCTGTACGCAGCTCTTTCAGCAGGGCGGTGAAGTTGTCGCGGTCAGCGTCCAGCTTATCTACCAGCCCCCATGCGCCGTTCACCGGGAACTCCCAGTCGAGATCGATCCCGTCCAGGCCATATTTATCCATCACTTCCTGCACGGAGCGGATAAACACCGCGCGATTCTCTGGCGTTGCCGCTGCGGCAGAGAAACCACGCGCACCCCAGCCGCCCACGGACAGCAAAATTTTCAGCTGCGGGTTCTGTTTGCGCAGCGTCGGGAGGGTTTCGAGGTCAGAGATGACTTTCGGAGAAAGGTAGATCTGGTGAAGTTTTGACGAGTCCTTCAGGGCTTCGTTGGTTTCGGCTTTTTCGTCGTTATAAATCAGGCCAAAGGAGTAGTTGAGGTGGGTTATCTGGCGGACATCAAGCTTATTGATATCCCCACCGGGCCCGGCTGTGACGTCGCCGCCGCCGTTGAAGTAACCCACGGAAAGCAAAGATTCAGCCTGCACAACGCCGCTGCAGGCTAGCGTCACCGCGGCCACCAGCGGTAACATTTTACGTGTGAATGACATAATGATTCCTCTTTGACGGGCACAACATAAAAGCTCCCCGGCCACGCATAACTGACGAAAACGGCGGAAAGCTAAATCAGCTAAAGTGCTGAATAAATTCATTGAATGTGATTATGAGAGCGCTCCCAGGCGAGGGCGAGCAAAAAAAGCGTAGATTGTGAGCGGAATCGATACAAAAGTGCGGGGCGGGTGGCCGCCCCTACAATTATTGGCAGGTAAAATCTACTGGCAGGTAAAGTCGGCGAGGGTCACCGGCGTGGCGCCGGCGACGGCCATATCCTGAAACGCCAGCAGGCTGTTCTGCGGCTGCAGGTTTACGCCGCGACAGCCGTCGGTGATAACGGTCACCTCATAACCCAGCTGAAGGGCATCCAGCACGGTAAACTTCACGCAGTAATCCGTGGCCAGCCCCAGCACAACAAGGTGATGAATGCCGTGTTCGTGCAGCCAGCCATCAAGGTCGGTCTTTTGCCGGTGCTCGTTGTCAAAAAACGCGCTGTAGCTGTCGATAGCCGGATTCTGGCCTTTGTAGACGATTTTATCGATGCCTGAGGCATTCAGCAGCGGATGAAGTTTTGCGCCTTCGCTGTCCTGCACGCAGTGATCGGGCCACAAGGTTTGCGCCAACCCGTCGAGAGTCCCTTGTGAAAAAGGTTCTGCGCCCTGCACGCTGGCGAAGCTGCCGTGCCCGGCCGGGTGCCAGTCCTGGCTCGCTATCACGCTCTCACCACGCGCTTTAAACAGCCCGATAAGCTCATTCGCCACGTCAACCGTGCTGTCGCCCTCCGGGACGGCAAGCGTGCCACCGGCACAAAAATCGTTCTGCAAATCAATCAACAGCAAAGCACGTTGCGCCATTGGCGTTTCCTTATTCGTCGGGAGTGAGTTCACCACGCAGGTTATGCGACATCGCATCACGAATCGCCTGGGCATCCAGGCCCTGGCTCAGCAGATAGTGAAGCTTGGTTAGCGTGGCTTCCACCGTCATATCGAACCCGCTGATAACGCCGGCCTGTGCCAGCGCATTGCCCGTGGCGTAACCACCCATGTTCACTTTGCCGGACATGCACTGCGTGAGGTTAACCACCACGATGCCGCGCGCGCTCGCTTCCTGCAACTCTTTAATGAACGCGCCCTGCTGTGGGGCATTGCCCACGCCGTAGGATCGCAGGATCAGGGCTTTTACCGGCTGGCGCAGGAAGTTGCCTACCACATCGGCAGAAATTCCAGGATAGATAGTCACCACGCCAATCGGCTGCGGTGTGATCGGGTGGACAATCAGCTCGCCTTCACCGTGCGGGGCGGGTGGCGTGTTCAGCTTGCGGATGTGGATCCCGGCTTCCAGCAGCGGCGCAAGGTTAGGGGAAGCAAAGGCGTCAAAGCCGTCGGCATGGGCCTTGGTGGTGCGGTTCCCACGGTACAGGCGGTTGTTGAAGAACAGCGTGACTTCGTTGATGGGGTAATTGGCCGCCACGTACAGCGAATTGAGCAGATTTATTTGCCCGTCAGAGCGTAGCTCCGCCAGCGGGATCTGAGAGCCGGTGACGATAACCGGTTTGCTGAGGTTCTCCAGCATGAAGGAGAGGGCCGAGGCGGTAAACGCCATGGTATCCGTGCCGTGCAGGATCACAAAGCCGTCGTATTCGTCGTAATGGGCCTTAATGTCGTCGGCAATGTGCTGCCAGTCTTCGGGCGTCATGTCCGAAGAGTCCATCAGCGGCTCGTACTCGTGGATCGTGAAGTCCGGCATTTCCGGGCGATGGAACTCGGGCATCAGTGCCAGCTGGCGCTGCAGGTGGCCGGAAACGGGAATATAGCCGTGCTCGGAACGCTGCATCCCGATGGTACCGCCGGTGTAGGCAACGTAGATGGATTTCTTTGGCATAGTTTTGCTCAACGCTTACTGTATTTGCGGCAGAGTATAGAGAGGATGACGGAAAAAAAAAGCCCGGTTTAATGGGGTCAGTCCATTAACCGGGCTTTGCTTCATTGGAGTAAATTAACGCACGTCGCCGCAGGTCAGGCAGAAGGCGTAACGGTTTTGCGGATCGTTCATGGTGCCGAACTTGTCATTCTGAGCTTTGACCGCCAGCGCGGCGTCGGCCAGCGGGGCTGGCAGATAAGCCTGAATAGCCTGCGGCAGCGCAGCGCGGACGGAACCGGTCATGGCGTTAAAGACCATGTCGGTGAAGGTCGCGTCATCCTGCCAGAACGCCAGGTGCCAGCTCTTCAGCTTCGCCAGCTCGGCGGCTTTGGCGACGGCATCGTCAAAGTCACCCAGGCTGTCTACCAGGCCGTTAGCCTTCGCATCTTCGCCGGTCCAGACGTGGCCCTGGGCAATCTGGTCGATTTGCTCAGGCGTCTTGTTACGGGACGCTGCCACCAGGCCGATAAAGCGCTTGTAGCCGTTGTCGATGCTGAGCTGCATCATCTGCTGAACTTCCGGCGGCAGCTTTTTGGTCACGGCCACGTCAGCCAGCGGCGACGTTGACACGCCGTCGGTATGTACGCCAATCGCATCAAGCGTATTTTCTACGGTGTTAATGACGCCGAAAATACCAATCGAGCCGGTCAGGGTGCTTGGGTTGGCGATGATGTAGTTCGCCGGGGTGGAAATCCAGTAGCCGCCGGATGCCGCCATGCCGCCCATCGACACCACGATAGGTTTCCCGGCCTCACGTGCGGCAACCAGCTCTTCACGAATCGTTTCCGAAGCGGTCACGCTGCCGCCAGGGCTGTTCACGCGCAAGACGATAGCTTTCACCTTCGGATCCAGACGCGCTTCACGAATCTGCATCGCCGTAGTGTCGCCGCCGACCTGGCCCGGGGTTTCTTCGCCGTCCATGATGGCGCCGTTGGCGAAGATAACCGCGATGGCGTCACCTTGTTCAGCCGGTTTTTTCACGCTGTAGTCGTAGATACTGGTGTAGCTGAAATCTTTGTTCGCCTTGCTCCAGCCGAACTGTTTCACCAGTGCCTTATCTACCACCGCGCTGCTTGCCAGCTCGTCGACCAGCTTGTTGTCCAGGGCATATTTCGCGGTATCGCCACCCAGTTTTTGCAGGTTATCCAACAGCGCCTGAGCGCCAGGGAACGCCTGCTGAGCGGTTATCTGGCGGTTGGCCGCGATGGTATTCAGGTAGTTTTGCCACAGCTCGCCAATCCAGCGGCCGTCCGCATCGCGCGCGGCAGGGGACATATCGTCGCGGATATACGGCTCGACGGCAGACTTATAGGTGCCGACGCGGAAGACGTGAGTAGAAACCTTCAGCTTATCCAGCAGGGTTTTGTAATACAGGGCGTTGGTGGCGAAACCGTGCAGGTCAACCATGCCCTGCGGCGAGAGCCAAATCTTGTTGGCAAAGCTCGCCAGATAGTACTGGCTCTGGTTGTAGCTGTCGCCCATGGCATAAACCGGCTTGCCGCCGTCGCGGAACTCGCGCAGCGCTTTGCCGATGTACTGCATGGACGGCTGATCGCCCCCGGCGAAATCTTTCAGGTCCAGCACGATGCCGGTGATATTGCGGTCCTCCTTCGCCTGACGAATAGCGTCGACGATATCAAACAGCGAGTTTTCCTGCAGGCGATCGGAGCTGGCGCCCACCAGCTGACGGCCAATCACGCCCAGCTTATTGCTGACCGACGGTTTGTCGACCACCACGCCGGTGATGTCCAACAGCAGCGCACCGCGCACAGGCTCTGCTGGCGTGCTTTTTACCTGCATCCAGATACCAACCCCGACCAGGATCAGCAGGATCAGGAACAAGTTGAGAATGAATTCCCGAATAAAGTTAAGCAGACGCCAGGTCCACTTAAAAAAGCCGCTAATAAATCGCCCAATGGTGCGCATGTTTTCTCCATAACCTTCAATAGGGGTATTACCCGCACGCCGCAATGAGCTGGCTAAAGCGGCGAAAGTAAAGGCTATCCTAAAGAGAGGGCGAGGAAATGTCAGCAGGAAATCGGGGCGACGCTGTAACAAAAACTACGGCTGTGTTAATTTTGTGAATGAAAATCATTTAACGGGCTGGGGCAACCTCCGCGCTTCGCCAGCTATTTCCTGTAAGTAAGGGGCTTTAAAATGGATGCACTTGAACTTTTGATTAACCGCCGCAGCGCGTCCCGCCTGGCCGAACCCGCCCCGGCAGGTGAAGTGCTGGAGAATATCCTGCGCGCCGGTATGCGCGCCCCGGACCACGGTACGCTCCAGCCGTGGCGCTTCATCGTTATCGAAGGGGAAGGCCGTGAGCGCTTTGCCCAACTGCTGGAAAAAGCGGCACTTGCCGCCGGCATGGATGAAAAGAGCGTTGAGAAGGCGCGAACTTCACCGTTCCGCGCCCCGCAAATCATCGCCGTCGTCGCGCATTGCGATGTTAATCACAAAGTGCCGGTGTGGGAGCAGGTGGTTTCCGCAGGCTGTGCGGTGATGGCAATGCAGATGGCGGCGGTTGCCCAGGGCTTTAACGGCATCTGGCGCAGCGGCGCATGGACCGAAAACGACATGGTTCGTGAAGGGCTGGGCGGTCGTGAGCAGGACAAAGTGGTGGGCTTCCTTTATCTCGGTACCCCGCAGCTTAAAGCTTCCACGACCATTAGCACCCCGGACACGTCAGCGTTCGTGTCTCGCTTCTGATTGAGCGCTATCCTGCCGGGCATCTACCCGGCAGGGATTTCACTTCTTATTTCTTCTGCTGTTTCGCAAACTCATCTTTCGCTTTCTGCAGCTGCTGCTGGAAAGCCGCGTTGGTATGCAGCGTGGCCACTATGGCGGAGCCCACGACGCGCGCGGCGTCAATATCGCTCTGCCAGTGGTAGCCGCAAATCACCCGGCTTTGGCCCAGCTCGAACCCACGCTTCAGGATGTCGTTCTGACGCTGCGGGTTGATCTCAGCCAGCACCAGCGCGGTTGCCCAGCCAATTGAAGTATGCCCGGAAGGATAAGAGCCGTTTTTCGACAGCTTGTCCTGCTCTTTGGTATTGCAGGTCGGCACGCCGTAGAAGGCAAACGGGCGAATTCGCATGTACTTTTCTTTCGCGCCGCGAGTGGCGAGGTCACCTGCATCCTCAATCATGTTGGTCAGCAGCTTGTGCAGTTCAGGCGAATCTTTTTCGGTAATCGGCGACCCAAACGCGCCGGAGAAGGCGTTAGCCACGCCCCCGCCGCTCAGGTTGGCATCTTCCTCGGCTAACTTGCCGCGTTCGGTCGAGCGCAGCAGGCGGCCTTTCTCATACATCGCCTGGTCATTTAAGAACGCAATGCTGCCGATTTCCGGCGGAGGTGGCAGCAGCGCCAGGCTGTCGATGGCCTGAGCGTTGGTCAGGTAATAGAGATCGGGTTTAGTGGTGGAATCATTTCCTGGCGGAGCGAGGGCAAAGGCCGCAGAGGAGAACAGGCCGGCAATACAGAAAGCCATTACGCGTTTTTTCATTGTTATTCCTTACAGGCGTGGGTTGTCCAGATAGTTGCCTGATGGTTGTAACATTTCTGTCATATTCGAGTAAAAGAGCGCATCGGCAAAATGCCGCCTGGCTTCACAAAACTTCCGCTTTGCCTGCATAGTGAGCAACGACACGCGATTTAGGACAGTCAGACTTACTACCGGGGCGTTTGAGCGCTACCATATACTCGTCATAGTTCAGGCTGCAGCTTGAATTATTTAGAGTAGAAATGCCTAACGACAGGAGATGTCCATGAAGCAAACCGTTCGTTTGACCCAGTACAGCCACGGCGCAGGATGCGGCTGCAAAATTTCCCCGAAGGTTTTAGAAACCATCTTGCACAGCGAGCAGGCGAAGTTTGTCGATCCGAATCTGCTGGTGGGGAACGAAACGCGCGATGACGCGGCGGTTTACGACCTGGGCAACGGCACCGGTATCATCAGCACCACCGACTTCTTCATGCCGATTGTGGACGATCCTTTCGACTTTGGCCGCATCGCGGCGACTAACGCCATCAGCGACATCTACGCGATGGGCGGCAAACCGATCATGGCGATCGCTATTCTCGGCTGGCCGATTAATACGCTGGCGCCGGAAATCGCCCGTGAAGTGATTGAGGGCGGGCGTTACGTCTGCCAGCAGGCTGGTATTTCGCTGGCCGGAGGCCACTCGATTGACGCCCCTGAACCTATTTTTGGCCTTGCCGTGACCGGCGTGGTGCCTACTGAGCGAGTGAAGAAAAACAGCTCCGCCGAAGCTGGCTGTAAGCTGTTCCTCACCAAACCACTCGGCATTGGCGTGCTGACCACCGCCGAGAAAAAATCATTGCTGAAGCCTGAGCACAAAGGCCTGGCGGCAGAAACCATGTGCCAGTTGAACAAAGTCGGCGCGGAATTTGCCGATATTACCGGCGTGACGGCGATGACCGACGTGACCGGTTTTGGCCTGCTTGGCCACCTGAGCGAAATGTGTGAAGGCGCGGGCGTTCAGGCGGAAGTGTGGTACGAATGCGTGCCGAAACTGCCGGGCGTTGAAAGCTACATTGAGCAGGGCTGCGTGCCGGGCGGCACCTCGCGCAACTTTGCAAGCTACGGCCAGCTTGTGGGCGAGATGCCGGAGGCATGGCGCAATCTGCTGTGCGATCCGCAAACTTCCGGCGGCCTGCTGCTGGCGGTGCGCGCTGACGCAGAAGCCGAAGTCTTCGCGGCTGCCGAGCGGAACGGGATTCAGCTCAGCCCAATCGGGGAACTCAGAGACGCTCGCGCGGGTCGCCCAATGATTGAGATTCGTTAAGTCGATGCGGCTGTTTATTGCGGAAAAACCAAGCCTCGCACGAGCGATTGCCGACGTGCTGCCTAAACCTCATCGCAGAGGCGACGGGTTCATTGAATGCGGCAACGGCCAGGTGGTGACCTGGTGTATAGGCCACCTGCTCGAGCAGGCGCAGCCGGACGCCTACGACGGGCGTTACGCCCGTTGGAACCTGGCGGACTTGCCCATTGTGCCGGAAAAATGGCAGCTACAGCCGCGCCCTTCGGTGACAAAACAGCTTAACGCCATTAAAAAGCTGCTGACTCAGGCCACCGAAGTGGTTCACGCCGGTGACCCGGATCGTGAAGGGCAACTGCTGGTGGATGAGGTGCTGGACTATCTCCAACTGGCACCTGAAAAACGCCAGCAGGTGCAGCGCTGCCTGATAAACGATCTCAACCCGCAGGCGGTGGAGCGGGCGATTTCCCGCCTCCGTGCCAACAGTGAATTTATTCCGCTTTGCGTTTCAGCCCTGGCCCGCGCCCGCGCCGACTGGCTTTACGGGATTAACATGACCCGCGCCTACACCATTCTCGGGCGCAATGCGGGCTACCAGGGCGTGCTCTCCGTTGGCCGCGTACAGACGCCGGTACTGGGCCTGGTGGTACGCCGCGATGAAGAGATCGAGAACTTCGTCGCCAAAGATTATTTTGAAGTGAAAGCTCATATCTTGACGCCTGCCGACGAGCGATTTGTCGCCGTATGGCAACCCAGCGAATCCTGCGAGCCGCATCAGGACGAAGAAGGACGCCTGCTGAACCGCAAGCTGGCAGAGCACGTTGTGGCGCGTATCAACGGCCATCCTGCGCTGGTGACCGCCTATAACGATAAACGGGAATCGGAAATCGCACCGCTGCCGTTTTCGCTGTCGAGCCTGCAAATTGAAGCGGCAAAACGCTTTGGGCTGAGCGCCCAGAACGTGCTGGATATCTGCCAGAAGCTGTACGAAACCCACAAGCTGATTACCTACCCGCGTTCCGACTGCCGCTACCTGCCCGAAGAGCATTTTGCCGGGCGCCATGCGGTTTTGAACGCTATCAGCGTGCATCAGCCGGATTTACTGCCGCAGCCCGCGGTAGATGCCGACCTGCGTAATCGCTGCTGGGATGACAAAAAAGTCGACGCGCACCACGCCATAATTCCTACCGCCCGCAGCTCTTCTATTTCATTAAGTGAAAATGAGGCTAAAGTTTATGGCCTGATCGCCCGTCAATACTTAATGCAGTTCTGCGCCGATGCGGTGTTCCGCAAATGCACCATCGATCTGGATATCGCCGGAGGCAAATTCATTGCCAAAGCGCGTTTCCTCGCTGAAGCAGGCTGGCGCACGCTGCTGGGCAACAAAGAGCGTGATGAAGAGAACGACGGCACCCCGCTGCCGGTGGTGGCGAAGGGTGACGAACTGCTGTGTGAGCACGGTGAAGTCGTGGAACGACAAACTCAGCCGCCGCGCCATTTTACGGACGCGACTTTGCTGTCGGCGATGACCGGGATTGCGCGCTTTGTGCAGGATAAAGATCTGAAAAAGATCCTGCGCGCGACGGACGGATTAGGCACCGAAGCAACGCGAGCCGGGATCATCGAACTGTTATTTAAACGCGCCTTCCTGGTCAAGAAAGGGCGCTATATTCATTCTACGGACGCCGGGCGGGCGCTGATCCACTCGCTGCCGGAACTGGCCGCAAGGCCGGATATGACCGCGCACTGGGAGTCGACGCTGACGCAAATCAGCGAAAAGCAGTGCCGCTATCAGGACTTTATGCAGCCGCTGGTGCAAACGCTTTATGACCTGATTCATCAGGCGCGAACCACGCCGGTGCGCCACGCCTTTAAGGGCATCAAAGCCCAGGATGACGGAAAAAAAGCGAAACGTTGGGCCAAAAAAGAGGGAAGTGATGATGCCAGTAAAAAGCCTGCTCGCCGCCGCCGCCGCGATGCTAATGATGAGTCTGCCGGCGATGGCGGTTCAGCACCGTCAGCCTGACGTTGACGTGGTGGTGCCGCCGGAAGTGTTTACCAACAGCAATCAGCCGCAGACGCCGCCCTGCAACCAGTGCTGTATTTATGAGAATAAAAACTACTCGGAAGGGGCGGTAGTGAAAAGCGAAGGTATTCTGCTGCAGTGCCAGCGCGATGAAAAAGTCTTAGGGACTAATCCGCTGGTCTGGCGTCGCGTGAAGCCATAAACGCTTCAAGCAGCGGGACATCCGCCGGGGCGAGGGCATAGCCAAACGCTTCCGGCGGCTCGCACCACGCCAGCTCGCTGTGGCAATGGGCGGTTAACTCGCCTTGAAATGTTGCGACGTGCCAGGCGTGCAAATTAATCATCCTGGCGGAAACCTCGCGCCGATGGCTGGCAACGTAGCCGCCGATTTGCGCCGTAATCCCCAGTTCTTCCCGTAACTCTCGCGCCAGCGCTTCCGGCTGCGTTTCTCCGGCTTCCACTTTCCCACCGGGAAACTCCCACAGGCCGGGCTGATCGCCTTCTTCCGGGCGGCGGGCCAGCAAAATTTTTCCTTCGCGCTCGATAATAGCCGCGACAACATCAAGGTTTTTTAGCATCGGTGTCCATTCTCTGTGGGGCAGGCGTGGCATAATAACCGCCATCACAGCCGATCAGAAGAGTGACTGAACAATGGAAACGAAACGCGCGCCCTGGATTGCGCCTTTGAAAACTTTGCCCAAAAGCCTGCGTCCGATTGTGGCGATGCAGGAAAAGCATTTTGGCGCTGTGCTGAACCCGACCCGCTGGTGGGGCAGGCTGCCCTATTTATTCTGGCTGGTGGCGCTATTTGTCGGTTTTCTGGAAAGACGTCGGGCAAAAATCGACCCGGTAACCCGCTCGCTGGTGATGACCAGGGTGTCGCAGCAGTGCAGCTGTGAATTTTGTATCGACGCGAACAGCCTGCGCCTGGCTGAACGCAGCGGGTCGATGGCGAAAGTTCTGGCGGTAGCCAACTGGCGCAGCGAGCCGGGTTTCAGTGAGAAAGAACAGGCCGCGCTGGCCTACGCCGAAGCGATGACCGCCACGCCGCCGCGGGTATCTGACGAACTCAAACAGACGCTTAAGCAGCATTTCGACGACCAGGCGATGACCGAGCTTACCGCCCTGATTGCTTTTCAAAATCTTTCTGCCCGCTTTAACGCCGCGCTGGATATCCCCTCTCAGGGGCTGTGCCCGACGAACGGGAAAAAATAAATGTTCGACAGCTATATTCACCCGCGTATCAAACCCGCTCTTAACTGCCTCGCCGCCGCGCTGGACAAACCTGCCATCACGCCGGATCGCCTGACGCTGGCGGGCTTTGCCCTGGGCGTACTGGCGCTGCCTTTTTTGGCGCTGCAGTGGTATAACCTGGCGCTGGTCGCGATTGTGCTTAACCGCCTGCTTGATGGCCTGGACGGCGCGCTGGCAAGGCGAAGAGGGTTAACCGATGCGGGCGGTTTTCTCGATATCGCGCTGGATTTTCTGTTTTACGCCCTCGTGCCGTTTGGTTTTATTCTCGCTGACCCCGCGCAAAATGCGCTCGCCGGCGCGTGGCTGCTGTTTTCGTTTATCGGCACCGGCAGCAGTTTTCTGGCGTTCGCTGCCCTGGCGCAGAAGCACGACATCGCCAACCCGGGCTATGCCCATAAGTCGTTTTACTACCTGGGCGGGCTGACCGAAGGTACCGAGACTATTCTGCTGTTTGTGTTGGGCTGCCTGTTCCCCGGCTGGTTTGCCTGGCTGGCGTGGATCTTCGGCGGGCTGTGCTGGCTGACGACGTTGAACCGCATCTGGGGCGGGTATAAGACGTTAAAACGGCTAGGGAAATCGGCAGATTAAGACCCCTCACCCTAACCCTCTCCACTTTGGGGAGAGGGGCAGGGTGAGGGGCGTAATCCTCAATCCGGGATCAGTTTGGCTTGCGCTCGCCGTTCACCACAGGGTTCTTCGGATCGGCGCTCCATTCATACCAGCCGCCGTCGTACAGGCCGACGTTCTTCCAGCCCATGGCCCGCGCATACATCAGCGTTTCTGAGGCGCGCCAGCCTGTGCCACAGTAAAAGGCAACCTGCTGATCGGGAGTGATATTCCAGCTTTTCCACATGGCGGCGATATCGTCCCCGGTGCGCATGGTGCCGTCCGGGTTGTGGAAGTCTTCCATATGCGTGGAGTCAGATCCCGCGTGGCCCCAGCGAGCGCCCGCAATTTCGCCTTTGGGCTTGATGTAGCTGTAGCCGCTGGTGGTGCCGATAAACTCTGGCCAGGAACGAATGCTGACCAGAGAAGCATCTTTGCGGTGCAGCAGCGCCCGGGCCTGTTCCATGTCCAGCATCAGCTGCGGCTGGCCGGGGATTGTTGCGCCAAAATCGTCAGCCGGAGCAGGCTGTGGCGGCAGACCACGCTCCACGGGCAGCTCAGCCGCGCTCCAGGTTGCCCAGCCGCCGTCCAGCAGGCGTACATCTTTCACTCCGGCATACAGCATAATCGCCGCCACACGTGCCGCAGCATAGACGTCACGACCATACAAAATGACCGTAGTATCGTGCCGGATGCCGTGCTTCGCCAGCATGGCTTTCAGCTTGTCGTCGGACACTTTATTCCACAGCGGCTCGCTTTCAACTTCTTCGGTGTTGATGTAGCCCGCGCCGGGAATGTGGCTGAGAAGATATTTCTTCGGCGCGCTCCAGCCGGCTTCGATGACCTTCCAGTCGCCGGCAGGCGCGGCGGTAACCGGCTTTTTATTCTGTAAATCGTGGATCCACTGCGGGTAAACCAGCTGCTCAAAATGCGCCAGTTTCTGCAGACGGGAAGGATCCTGCAGCCCGTCTTTCAGCATTGAAACCTGAGTAAAGCCCAGCTTTTCTAAACGAGTCTTAACGGCCTGAGCGTCGTCGCCGTAGAGCGCAATCAGCCCGGTTTTATTTAATTGATGTTGTTTAGCCCACTCGCCAAGCTGCTCGTCGCTCATCAGCGTCAGCCACGAGGCAGAAAGGTTCAGCGCGGCGGGCTCATGGCCGCCGACGGTGTTCACGGCCTGCGGCCAGCCGTTGTAAAACGCGCTCGGACGGGTGTCGATCACCACGCCATTTTCGGCTTTTACGCTAGAAAGGTTCATTTCAGCAGGCATCGCGGCGGCAAAGGTGGCATGGGACAGCCCGGCAAGCAGCAGGGCGGTGGTTAACGGAGAAACACGTTTCATCTAATAACCTGAAGGATAGCAAAAGAGCCGCCAGTTTAGTCACCGTGGGTTCTGGCTTCTTTGCGATATCTCATGTTCGGTGGGCTAAAGCCAAATAACCTGGCTGCCAGCGGGAATATCCTGTTCATCGTGGGTTACCATGACCACCGGCAGCCCGAGCTGGTGGGTTTTTTGCCAGACAAATTCCCGGAAATTTTGGCGTAGCGGCAGATCCAGCCTGGAAAAAGGCTCATCCAGCAGTAAGGCTTCAGGCTCGGCAACCAGGGCGCGGAGCACGCTGATTCGCGCGCGCTCGCCGCCGGAAAGCGTCGCAGGATCTCTGCGTTCATAGTTTGCCAGCCCTGCATTTTTCAGCACCTCTGCGACAAGCCGCTGCCGCTGCGAGCGCCCCTTGATGTTGGCCGGGGCCGCCATCAGCAGGTTTTGCCCCACGTCGAGATGCGGGAACAGCAGGGCGTCCTGAAACAGCATGCCGATGCGGCGCTGTTCAACGGGCAGCGATTCCAGACGGCGTTGGTTAAGCTCCAGCGTTCCGTCTGCGGTGAACGCTGCCGGCAAATCACCGATCGTCCAGTTCAAAAATGTTGATTTTCCCGCGCCAGATGGCCCCATCAGCGTCACTACGCCTCCGGGCGGAACGTCGAAGCTGATATTTTCCAGCAGCGGCTTGCCGTCGCGCAGTATTGAACAGTTCCTCACGCTGAGCATTAACATAATCCTTTTCTGTAGGCACCGGCCAGGCGGCTAAGCCAGGTCGTGATGATAAACATCCCCATCGGCAGCAGCGTTTGCAGCAGCGCCTGGAGGGCAAACTGTGGCGGATCCCCGCCGCTGCTGAGCGCTACGGCTTCCGTGGTCACGGTCGTAAAGCGGCCCGCTCCGGCATAAAGCGTAGGCAAATATTGCGCAATGCTCACCGAAAAACCAACCGCCATCGCCGCCAGCAGCGGGCGCACAAGCAGTGGAACTTTGGTGAAGCAGAGAATTTTTCCAGACGACCAGCCGAAAGTTTGCGCCGTGAGCACCAGGCGCGGATCGATTTGCTGCCAGGCGGGCTTCAGGATCAGCAGCGTATAGGGCACGACCCATAAAAGATGGCTCCAGATAAGCGCGAGCCATGTTCCTTCCAGCTCCAGCCTGAGCAGCAGCTGATACTGCCCGGCGGCCAGCGGTAGCGCGGGAAGCAAAAGCGGAAGAAAAAGCCAGCCATCGTAGCGGCGAGGGCAGCCCTGCAGCCAAAGCAGCACAATGGGCAGCGCGAGAAAGGCGCTGATAAGCCCCGCAATAAGGCCTGTCCAAAGCGGCGCAAGTTCTGCCTGCCGCCAGCCGCTAAGGGTAAAGTTCTCCGGAAGCAGGGCGGGATAGAACCAGCCTTCAGCGAAGGACCAGATGGCGAGCATCAGGATAGCCGCGAGAGCAAGCAGTGAGAGCGCGCGGCTTATCCCTTCGCCCATAAAGATAATGCTCAGTTGATGACGTTTGCCTGAAAATTTTATGCTGCGCGGCTCGATCAGTTTCCACGTTACACGCCCGCCAATAACAATGCCTCCGAGCATCAGCAACAAGACGCCGGATGCGGCAAGCCCCATGTGCTGGCGGGAGATATCGCTGTCGGTTAGCCACTGCCAGGCCAGCACGGCAAACGTTGGTGGGTTACCGGGGCCCAGTATCAGCGCGGCGTCCACCACGGACAGGCTGTAGGCAACTACCGCCACCAGCGCCCAGCCCAGGCGAGGCAGAAGCTGCGGCACGAGCACAAACAGGCGAGATTGAAGCCCGCCGTAGCCGAGCGTTCTGGCGAGCGTTAGCTGTTGGCTCAGCCGTTCGCCTGGCAGCTGCGCGGCCGAGAACCACAGCAAGAACCAGGCTTCCTTCAGCGCCAGCATAATCCCGAGGGCTACGCCGTAGTTATCCGGCGGCAGCGAGAGGTTAAGCAGGCGGGCCAGCCAGCCGCTGTCTGAAAATAGAAAGAAAAAGCCGCTGGCAAAGGCGACGTGCGGCAGAGCCAGCAGCAGCGGTAGACGCCGAAGATAGCGCTGCCAGCGCTCGCCGGGAAACAGGCCGCAGATAATTATCAACGTCAGCAGCAATGCGCCGCCGGCGCTGATAAGGGTTGATACCAGCGTGGCCAGTAAGGCTTCGGGCCACTGCGAGTCCTGCCAGAGGGCAAGCCAGGTTTCACCGCTCAATAAGGGCGGAATCATCAGGGCAAGCCCCGGCAGCACGGGGATAAACACCAGGCCTGCCGCCAGCCATCCGGCTAGCGCAAAGCTGCGGCTCATCGGGAACCGTAGCGTTGCAGCCAGGCCTGTTCAATGGCGGTGACCCAGGCGGCGTGCGGTTCGGCAAGGAAGGGTACAGGGTGCTGACTTTTGGGCATCAGTTTCTGCAGCTGTACTTTTTGACGCTGGGGCAGTGCATCGCCGTTCAGCACGCTTGCATCTCCCCATACCGCCGGGTCAGCTTTACGAATTTGCGCTGCCGGGGATATCAGGAAGTTGGCTACCACCTGCGCACCGGCTTTGGCGCTGCTGTTCGCCGGGATAGCCACAAAATGCACGTTACCCAGCATACCTTCCCGGAAGCCAAAGGAGACTGCCGACGCAGGAAGCTGGCGGCGGGCAATCAGATTGTCCACGTGCGCCGGATTGAACGTCATGGAAACTAACAGCTCGCCGTCGGCCAGCATGCGATCCATTCTCGCTGGCGTCGGCGGGAAGGCTTTGCCTTTCTGCCAAAGGTAAGGCTGCAGCTGGTCGAGATAGCGCCAGAGCGGGGCGGTAACCTGTTCAAAGCTCGCCGGGTTAGGCGCGGTTTTCAACGCCTCCGGCCGTTCGGTCAGCACAATCAGCAACTGCTCCAGAAACGCCGTACCGGTAAAATCCGGCGGGCGCGGGTAGCTGAGCCTGCCGGGATTAGCCCTGGCGAACTCCAGTAGCTGCTGTGCATTCTGCGGGAACCCGGGCGTGCGTTGCTTATCGCCGATAAACATCAGCTGCGCGCTCCCCCAGGGCGCTTCCGCGCCGTTAACCGGCACCGAAAAATCCTCGCGCACCGGTTTATTAAGGTCGACATACCGCCAGTTTGGCAGGCTTTCGGCCCAACTTTCGCTGAGTAAACCCGCCTGCTTGAGCACGCTAAAGTTTTCGCCGTTGACCCAAAGCAGGTCTACGGAGCCGCCATTTTTTCTGCCCGCCGCCGCTTCGTTTTGAATACGCCTGACCGCATCGGCTGCGTCCGCCAGCTTCACAAGCTTGAGCGTCACGCCGTAGTGGTTTTTTACCTCCTGGCTGACCCAGGCAAGGTATGCGTTGACGGCTGGATCGCCGCCCCAGGCGTTGAAGTAAACCGTCTGGCCGTTCGCCTGCTGGCGAATCTCCTGCCAGCTTTGGGCTTGTGCGACGGCGCTAAAGCCGACCAGTGACAGGGCAAACATCAGCGCCCGCATACCAGGAATAAAGCGTTGCAAGAGAGTGTCCTTAAAACGTTATTTAGCGGTGAGCCTGACCAGCCAGCGCGAGGCCAGCGGCAGCAGCCCCAGCAGGGCAAACATCAGCATCATGCCGGGCGAGAGAATATCGCTCAGGCTTTGCAGCTGGCTCAACTGCCTGCCGGTATTGATGTACACCACGATGGCGGGCAGCATGCCCAACAGGCTAATTACGGCATAGCGAACCACGCCCATCGGCGTCAGCCCCATTAATAAATTCACCAGCACGAACGGGAAGACCGGCGCGAGCCGCAGGGCAAAAAGGTAATGACCGCCGTCTCGCTGTACGCCCTGGTTCACCTTCTCCATCATGCGTGAGAAGCGGCGCTGCACCCAGTCCCGAAGCAGATAACGGCTGATGAGCATGGCCACCGTGGCGCCTCCGGTGGCAGCGACAGCAACCAGCAGCGTGCCCTGCACAAGACCAAACATCGCGCCGCCCAACAGCGTCAGCAATGTGGCACCCGGAATGGAAAAAGCCGCAGTAAGAAAATAGCAGAAGAAAAAAGCGCCTGCCGCCAACATGGGATGCTGTGCGTGCCAGTGAACAAGCTGTGCCTGAGAATGCTGAAGCGCCTGCAAGCTCAGGGTTCCCGGTGGCAGCAGGAAAAGAAAGAGCGCCACGGCTATCACCAGCAGGGCGAAGATTATCTTACGCACGCGTAATCCTTTTCTTTTGCTTGCCCATCGTCATGTCGATCCCACTTCCGTAAAGGCGTGGAGTATAGCGGAGGGGCAGTGACAGCGTGCTTGAGCCAGGTCATGAAGTGGATACAGGCTTATACATTTTGGCCCGGAGCTGGACACATGGCAGATACACGGCAGCGGTTAAATGGCGGCTCTTGCCACCCACGATTGAGGAATCACCATGTCCACCAAACTCGAAAAAGTGCTGTATACCGCCCATACCACCACCGTTGGTGCCCGCAGCGGACACGGGCGTTCGGACGATGGCAGCCTGGACGTGCAGCTCAGCACGCCGGGCTCCGGGAAACCAGGCACCAACCCGGAGCAGCTTTTTGCCGTCGGATATTCGGCCTGTTTTATGGGGGCGATAGGTCTGGCGGGGAAAAAACTGGCGATCCGTGTGCCGGAGGAGACCGCTGTCGAGGCCAGCGTCTCGCTGGGTAAAGTGGATAACGACAGCCACTTTGCTCTCGCCGTCACGCTCAACGTTAAGCTGCCGGGACTAAGCGAAGCCCAGCGCGAAACTTTACTGGCAGCGGCCCATGCAACCTGCCCCTATTCGCGGGCGATTACCGGCAATGTCGAGGTGACGTTGCTTTCGCAAGGATAATGACAAAACGCCTTCGCTCGCCGGGGGCGTTTAGTTTTTGAGCCGGGCTCTTTTTATCAGCCAGTGGGAAACCAGCGGCAGCAGGCCAATCAGCGCAAACAGCAGCAGCATGGCGGGAGAAATAATGTCCCGCAGGCTTTCTACCTGACTAAGCTGGCGGCCGGTGCTGATGTACAGCACGATGGACGGCAGCAGGCCGAGTAGCGTTATCACCGCAAAACGAAGGGTGGAAATGGACGTCAGGCCCATGAGCAGGTTGATGATGGAGAAGGGCAATACGGGCACAAGGCGCAGGGCAAACAGGCACTGCGTGATATTGCTCTTAATGCTTTCGTTAATCTTCGCCATTCTCGCGGCAAAGCGCCGCTGCACCCAGTCGTGCAGCAGATAGCGGCTGAGCAGCATCGCCACAGTTGCGCCACTGGCGGCCGCGGTAGCGACCAGAACGGTGCCTTCAATCAGCCCAAACAGCGCGCCGCCCATCAGCGTCATGATGCGCGTGCCGGGAATAGAAAGGGCGGAAATCAGGAAATAGCCGATGAAAAAAGCCCCCATTACCTGCAGCGGGCGCTCGGCGTGCCAGAGCGAGAGCTGGGCATGGTATTTCTGCAGCGTCGCCAGGCTAAGGGTGCCCGGCGGCAGCAGGACTAACAGCGAGATGACCAGCGTGGCCAGCAGCAAAAACAGGATCTTACGCATTCTGTTTGCTCCTCGTCAGGGGGAAAAACCGCATCTCGCCGTCCTTTTCTGAAGATATGTCGACCTTCAGTATTTCTCTTAGCGCTTAAACTGCGCCCAAACAGGTGCGTGGTCGGACGGTTTTTCCATGCCGCGGATCTCATAGTCGATCCCTGTTGCCACGCAGTGCGGCGCCAGCCCCTGGCTTGCCAGCAGCAGATCTATACGCAGGCCGCGGTTATCGTCGAAGCCTTTTGAACGGTAGTCAAACCACGAGAATTTGTCCTGCGCTTCCGGGTTGGCGTGGCGCCAGGTGTCTACCAGGCCCCAGCCGAGCAGGCGAGCCATCCATTCGCGCTCTTCCGGCAGGAACGAGCATTTCCCGGTACGCAGCCAGCGCTTGCGGTTTTCTTCCCCAATGCCGATGTCCAGATCGGTCGGGCTGATGTTCATGTCACCCATGATCAGTACCGGGTTTTCCGGGCGCAGCTCACCCTGCAGGAAGTCCTGCAGATCCTGGTAAAACTTGGTTTTAGCCGGGAACTTGGTTTCATGATCGCGGCTTTCGCCCTGCGGGAAGTAGCCGTTGATCACCGTGAGGTTGCCGAACTCCGAAGGGACTTCCGCCATGATAATGCGGCGCTGGGCGTCTTCGTCGTCGCCCGGGAAGCCCTTACGTACCGCAATCGGCTTCTCTTTGGTCAGCAGCGCCACGCCGTAGTGGCCCTTCTGGCCGTGATAAAACACGTGATAGCCGAGTTTCGCCACATCTTCGAGCGGGAACATATCGTCATGCACTTTGGTTTCCTGCAGACCGATAACGTCCGGCTGATGCTGTTCTACGATGGCTTCCAGCTGGTGAGGACGGGCGCGCAGGCCGTTGATATTAAAAGAGACAAATTTCATAGTCGCTGCCAGGTTGTCAGGTTAATTGTTGCAGGATGGTAGCAGAAAACGGCGCAGGTTGCTGCGCCGAAGCTAATCGCTGCCATAGGCACGCCTGACGGGCAGAAATAAAGCAACATTTGCACCAAAATTGATCTCAATGCGCAAAAAGGGGGCGAAAACGGCAGGCAAATCCCGAAGGCGATCACAATTCCAGCATTATATTTTACCACTGCATAATATTTCTTGTTTTCGTGTCGCTAATCAGGCGCTACGTTAAAACTATGCACTTATTATTCACTTTTAGTGAATGAGGGGTGTTTTTAAGTTATTGATTTTTCGTTTCCCTCACAGGTTTATGCATTTTTATCGCTGGCTGGCACGATGTCTGCAATCTACATTTACAGCGCAAACACTCAATTATTTAACATTTAATAAACTTTTTGTTTACCGTGAGGGGTCACTATGTCGCAGTCAATTACACGCCAACATTTCGACGAATGGATGATGCCGGTTTATGCCCCTGCGCCTTTTATTCCGGTTCGCGGCGAGGGTTCCACCCTGTGGGACCAGCAGGGAAAAGACTATATCGACTTTGCCGGCGGCATCGCGGTTAACGCTCTGGGGCACGCCCATCCTGAAATGCGCAAAGCGCTGGAAGAGCAGGCTGCAAAATTCTGGCATACCGGTAACGGCTACACCAACGAGCCGGTGTTGAAGCTGGCAAAGCAGCTGATTGACGCCACTTTTGCCGAGAAAGTGTTCTTCTGTAACTCGGGCGCAGAAGCAAACGAAGCTGCGCTGAAGCTGGCTCGTAAATACGCTCATGATAATTTTGGCGCGCAGAAAAGCGGTATTGTAGCGTTCAAGAATGCGTTTCACGGCCGTACGCTGTTTACCGTCACGGCCGGTGGTCAGCCTGCCTATTCCCAGGATTTTGCGCCGCTGCCTCCGCAAATCAACCACGCGGTATTTAACGATTTGCCGTCCGCCCGTGAGCTGATCAACGATGAAACCTGCGCGGTCATTGTTGAGCCAATGCAGGGGGAAGGCGGCGTAGTGCCCGCCACGCCTGAGTTCCTGCAGGGGCTGCGCGAGCTGTGTGACAAACACAACGCGGTGCTGATTTTTGATGAAGTGCAAACCGGCGTGGGCCGCACCGGCTCGCTGTATGCCTATATGCATTATGGCGTGACGCCGGACGTTCTTTCTACGGCCAAAGCGCTGGGCGGTGGCTTCCCTATCGGCGCGCTGCTGACCACCGATCGCTTTGCCAAAGTGATGGTTGTCGGCACCCACGGCACTACCTACGGCGGTAACCCGCTGGCCTCAGCGGTTGCCGGGCGAGTGCTGGAAATTATCAATACGCCAGAAGTCCTGAACGGCGTGAAGCAGCGCCATGACTGGTTCGTTGAGCGCCTGAACCACATCAACCAGAAACATCAGCTGTTCAGCGAAGTTCGTGGCTTAGGGCTGCTCATCGGCTGTGCGCTGCGCCCGGAACATGCAGGTAAAGCTAAACTTATTCTGCAGGCCGCCGCGCAGGAAGGTCTGATGATGCTGATTGCCGGGGCTAACGTGCTGCGTTTTGCGCCCGCGCTCATCGTCAGCGAGGCGGAAGTTCAGCTCGGTCTGGATCGCTTTGAACGCGCCTGTGAACGCTTCCTCGCTGGAGTCTCATCATGATGGTTATCCGCCCGGTTGAACGAGGCGATCTGTCGGGGCTGCTCGCGCTTGCCGGGAAAACCGGCGGCGGGCTGACCTCGCTGCCCGCCGATGAAAAAACGCTGGCCGACCGCATCGAACGCTCGCTGCAAACCTGGCAGGGCGGGCTGCCGAAAGGCGACCAGGGCTATGTATTTGTGCTGGAGGATTCCAGCTGTGGCCAGGTGGTGGGGATTTGCGCTATCGAAGTGGCGGTGGGGCTGAACGATCCCTGGTACAACTACCGAGTTGGCACGCTGGTTCACGCCTCCAAAGAGTTAAATATCTACAACGCGCTGCCGACGCTGTTTTTGAGCCACGACCATACCGGGAGCAGCGAGCTTTGTACGTTGTTCCTCGATCCGGCCTGGCGTAAAGAGGGGAACGGTTACCTGCTGTCGAAATCCCGCTTCCTGTTTATGGCGGCCTTCCGCGAGCGCTTTAACGACAAAGTGGTTGCCGAGATGCGCGGCGTGATCGACGAGCACGGGCATTCTCCGTTCTGGGAAAGCCTCGGCAATCGTTTCTTCTCGATGGAGTTTGCCCGTGCCGACTATTTGTGCGGCACCGGGCAGAAAGCTTTTATTGCCGAACTGATGCCAAAACACCCGATTTATACCGACTTCCTCTCCAAAGAGGCGCAGGCGGTTATCGGCCAGGTGCATCCGCAAACGGCGCCTGCGCGCACCGTGCTTGAAGCAGAAGGGTTCCGCTACCGGAACTATGTCGACATTTTCGACGGCGGCCCTACGCTGGAATGTGATATCGACCGCGTACGTGCTATCCGTAAAAGCCGCCTGCAGACCGTGGCTATCGGCCAGCCCGCTACCGACGAGCTGCCGATCTGCCTGGTCGCCAATGAAAATTACCACCAGTTCCGCGTCATGCTGATCAAAGCTGACCCGAAAGGCGAGAAACTGGTTCTTGATGCCGCCACCGCCGACGCGCTGAAGTGCGCCAGCGGAGACACCGTGCGCGTGGTGCGCCTGTGCCCCGAGGAGAAAAAAGTATGACTAACTGGATTAACGGACAATGGGTTCCAGGGCGCGGCGAAGCGCTGTTAAAGCATAACCCGGTGAACGGCTCGCTGCTGTGGGAAGGGCTGGTGGCGGATAAAGATCAAGTAGATGAGGCCTGCCGTGCCGCACGCGCGGCGTTTCCTGGCTGGGCGAAGCGCCCGTTTGCCGAACGCCAGGAGATTGTCGAGCGTTTTGCCGGGCTGCTGGAAGCGAATAAAGCCGCACTCACCGAGACCATCGCCCAGGAAACCGGGAAACCGCGCTGGGAGGCCGCGACCGAAGCGGCCGCGATGGTTAACAAGATTGCTATCTCAATCAAGTCTTACCATACCAGAACCGGCGAAACGCAGACCGCGATGCCGGACGGCGCGGCAACTTTACGCCATCGCCCTCACGGCGTGCTGGCGGTCTTCGGCCCGTATAATCTGCCGGGCCATTTACCTAACGGCCATATCGTACCGGGGCTGCTGGCCGGGAACACCATCATTTTTAAGCCGAGCGAGCTCACGCCGCGCATCGGTGAACAGGTGATGAAACTGTGGGAAGAGGCCGGTATTCCTGCCGGCGTGCTTAACCTGGTACAGGGCGGGCGCGAAACCGGGCAGGCGCTGTCGCAGCAGTCAGATCTCGACGGCCTGTTGTTTACCGGCAGTGCGGGCACCGGTTACCACCTTCACCGCCAGTTCGCCGGGCAGCCGGAGAAGATCCTCGCCCTCGAAATGGGGGGCAACAACCCGCTGATCGTCGAAGATCCGCAGGATATCGACGGGGCCGTTCACGTGGCGATCCAGTCTGCGTTTATCACCGCCGGACAGCGCTGTACCTGCGCCCGTCGCCTGCTGGTGAAGCAGGGCGAGCAGGGGGATGAATTTATTCGCCGCCTGGTTGAAGTTTCTGCTCGCCTGCAGCCGGGCGAATGGGATGCCATTCCACAGCCGTTCATCGGCGGGCTTATTTCCGTGCAGGCCGCCGAGCGTGTGCTGACCGCGTTTCAGGAGCACGTCGTGCGCGGCGGTAAGCCACTGCTGGAACCGAAAATGATTCGCCCTGGAACGTCATTACTGACGCCGGGGATCGTCGAGCTTAGCGGCGTGGCCGACGTGCCGGATGAAGAAGTGTTTGGCCCGCTGCTGGCTATCTACCGCTATAACAGCTTTGACGACGCTATCCGTATGGCCAACGACACGCGTTATGGCCTTGCAAGCGGGCTTATCTCGCCGTCCCGCGAGCAGTTTGACCAGCTGCTGCTGGAAGCGCGTGCCGGGATCGTGAACTGGAATAAACCGTTAACCGGTGCCGCCAGTACCGCGCCTTTTGGCGGCGTGGGCGCTTCGGGCAACCACCGCGCGAGCGCCTGGTATGCGGCTGACTATTGCGCCTGGCCGATGGCCTCGCTGGAAAGCACGAGCTTTGCGCTGCCGCAAACGTTAAGTCCGGGCCTTGATTTTAGCCGCGAGGAGCAGCCATGAAGCGAGCTCGTGAAGCCAACTTCGACGGACTGGTGGGGCTGACCCACCATTACGCCGGTCTGTCGTTTGGCAATGAAGCGTCGACTAAGCACCAGTTTCGCGTGTCTAACCCGAAGCTGGCGGCGAAGCAGGGGCTGCTGAAAATGAAAGCGCTGGCGGATGCGGGTTATCCGCAGGGCGTCATTGCTCCGCAGGAGCGCCCTAATATCGGCGTTTTGCGGCAGATAGGCTTCAGCGGCAGCGATGAGCAGGTTGTTGAACGCGCGGCTCGCCAGGCTCCGCAGCTGCTGTCGGCCGCCAGCTCAGCTTCATCTATGTGGGTGGCGAACGCGGCAACGGTGGCGCCTTCGGCCGATACGCTGGACGGGAAAGTGCACCTCACCGTCGCCAACCTGAATAATAAATTTCATCGCGCCAGCGAAGCGCCGACGACGGAAAACGTGCTGCGGGCGATGTTCCGTGATACCGGGCGTTTTGCCGTACATGGCGCGCTACCGCAGGTGGCGTTATTTGGCGACGAGGGCGCGGCAAACCACAATCGCCTGGGCGGCGAATACGGTGACCCTGGCGTGCAGCTGTTTGTTTATGGCCGTGAAGATTCAAAAAGTGGTCAGGCGCCCGCTCGCTATCCTGCCCGGCAGACGCTGGAAGCCAGCCAGGCCGTGGCACGTTTGAATCAGGTACGGCCTGAACAGGTGATTTATGCTCAGCAGAACCCGGCGGTTATCGACCAGGGTGTATTCCACAATGATGTCATCGCGGTGTCTAACCGCGAGGTGCTGTTCTGCCATCAGCATGCGTTTGTTGACCAGCCGGGGCTTTATCAGCAATTGGGTAAACATGTCCCCGGTTTCAAGGCTATTGAAGTGCCGGACAACCTGGTTTCGGTTGCCGATGCCGTCTCAACCTATCTGTTTAACAGCCAGCTGCTGAGCCGCGCTGACGGGGGCATGACGCTGGTGCTGCCGGACGAATCTCGTCAGCATCCCGGCGTCTGGCGTTACCTTAATCAGCTGCTGGAGGCGGATAACCCCATCAGCGAACTGCAGGTCTTTGACCTGCGGGAAAGCATGGCCAACGGCGGCGGCCCGGCGTGCCTGCGCCTGCGGGTGGTGCTGACGGACGAAGAGTTAAAGGCGGTTAACCCGGCGGTGATGATGAACGATACGCTGTTTATGACGTTAAATGGCTGGGTCGATCGCTGGTATCGCGACCGCCTGACGCAGGCGGATTTAGCCGACCCGCTGCTGCTGCGCGAGGGGCGAGAAGCGCTTGATGAACTGACGCGTATTCTGGATTTAGGCTCGGTGTACCCGTTCCAGCAATAGAGGAGAAAGAATGATGGATTTTCTGGCGCAGACGCTGGCCGGCAAGGCGCCTGAACAAACTTCCGGCAAAAATGTTCACCTCAGCTGGCGCTGGTGGGATGAGGGCATTCTGACCCTGACGCCGCACGAGGCGACGGGCAAGGCGCTGGTGATTTCCGCCGGGATCCACGGCAACGAAACGGCGCCGGTGGAGATCCTCAGCCAGTTGACCGACAGGTTGATCGCGGGGCAGTTGCCGCTGCAGTGGCGCACGATGATTATCTTCGGTAATCCGGCGGCCCTGCGGGCCGGTAAGCGTTATACCCACAGCGACATGAACCGCATGTTTGGCGGGCGCTGGCAGCAGTTCCCGGAAAGCGTTGAGACACAGCGAGCGGCAAGGCTTGAGCATGCCCTCGAGCAATTTTGGTCGCGAAGTGAAGAGCAAACCCGCTGGCACCTGGATATGCACACCGCGATTCGCAGTTCTTATCATCCACGGTTTGGGGTGCTTCCGGCGAGGCCTCTGCCATATAGCGAGACGTTTTTAAGGTGGCTGGGCTGTGCCGGGCTACAGGCGCTGGTGTTCCATCAAAAACCGGGCGGGACTTTTAGCCACTTCAGCAGCGAGCATTTTGGCGCCCTGAGCTGCACGCTGGAGCTGGGAAAAGCGCAGCCGTTTGGCCAGAACGATTTGAGCCAGTTTGCGGTAACCCAGGAGGCGATTTCAGCTTTGCTAAGCGGCGCAGAATCGCCCGCCACGGAGGCCGAGCCGCTGCGCTACCGGGTGGCGCAGCAAATCACCCGACAGTCAGAGAAGTTTGTGCTGCATATGTCCGGGCAGACGCAGAATTTTACCGCATTTCCAAAGGGGACTCTGCTGGCTGAAGATGGCGACAAACGTTATGTCGTCGCGGGGGAAAAAGAGTACGTTTTATTCCCCAACCCGGACGTTGCGCTGGGGCTGCGGGCGGGATTAATGCTGGAAGTCATTTAAATTTTAAGCAGCTCTGAATAATTGAGCTGCTTAATCATTTCGTGTTGTGCATTTATTTACAGACAATTCCTGGAAACAGGGTTCCTTCACCAGAGTGATTACTGTACACTCTCCATATTATCTTTTAAATCATCGTGTTGTTATATTTTGTTGCACTCTTTCCAGCCTTAATTCTTATTTCCTCCATAATTGACGCATTATTGTTTTATACCCTTTCAATGATTTACCAATGCCACCGCCACCTTGACGATAAGGCTCGTAAACTCATTCTCGTCAACACGGCACCGTGTTTTAAGCGAGCCGTCAATTTAATGAAAAGAGAAGGTTAAAAAATATGCGTAAATTAACTGCACTGTTCGTCGCTTCCACCCTGGCTCTGGGCGCCGCTAACCTGGCCCACGCTGCAGATGCGACTCCGGCTGCTGATGCAAAAACCGATGCGCCGATGATGCACCATAAAATGATGCGCGGCCCGATGCATGAGATGATGTTCAAAGACCTGAACCTGACCGATGCGCAGAAACAGCAAATCAAAGACATCATGAAAGAGCAGCGCGGTAAAATGCAGCGCCCGTCTGCTGACGAACGCCGGGCGATGCACGACCTGATTGCCAGCGACAGCTTCGACCAGGCTAAAGCTCAGGCGCAGGTAGATAAAATGGCAGAGCAGAACAAAACGCGCATGCTGGCGCATCTGCAAACCCAGAACAAAATCTACAACATCCTGACCCCGGATCAGAAAAAACAGTTTAATGCGAATTTTGAGAAGCGTCTGACAGAACGTCCTACGCATGAAGGTAAAATGCCAGCTGCTCAGTAAGCCTGAGCGACTAAATTAAGACCGCCGGTCTTGTTCACAATAGCGATGTACGCTGTGAACAGGACCGGCGGTTTTCTCGTTTTATCGCCTTATTTCCCCGATGATACACCTCACCTTATCTGTAAGATGCCGCTTCAGTGCCGGGCAGACCGGTAACACAAATCATTTTAAATACTCAATTTCAGCAACTTACAAAGAAAATTGCAGCTGACTCCGCAGTTTTTGCCGTCCGACGCCTGGGGGAAGAAATTTGCTTTGCTTCCTGACAAAAAAGTCGCTAAATCATTGTCACAAAAATAGAACCAGGGCTACAGCAACCGTCTGCGGCTGCCGATAACACTGGAGCCTGACAAAGATCCGGCGAACAAAACAGAGAACAGATGAGCGGGCCGCTGAGAACGGAAATCACCGTCCGGCGTGCCGCTCAATTTAAAGAGCAATTGCCAGGGCGGGCGGATCTCGCGCGTCCTCAGGAGTGGTGATGGAATTCTTTGATATACGAAAGGTGCCGGTCAACCTTTGGCGTAACGGCGCCGGGGAAACTCGCGAAATATGCTGCTTTCCGCCCGCCACGCGCGACTTCAACTGGCGGGCCAGCATCGCCTCTTTGGCCCACAACGGCGAGTTTCCCGTCTTCCCGCAGGTCGACCGGGTGATGACGCTGCTGGAAGGCAGTGAGGTGGTGCTCGACGGGGGAAAAGCGTTTCGGCATACGCTCAAGCGCTACCAGCCGTTTACCTTTGCCGGCGAGCAGCCGGTAAAAGCGGAGCTGACTCGAGGAATGTCGATGGATTTTAACGTCATGACGCACCGTGACCGCTGCCGGGCGCAGGTGCGCGTGGCGGACAGAACCTTTACCACTTTTGGTACCCGAGGCGGGGTAGTGTATGTCCTGAGCGGCGAGTGGCAGCTGGAAGATAAACTGCTTTCACCCGACCAGGGCGCCTGGTGGCAGGAGGGCAGCCACACGCTGCGGTTGTTAAAAAATGAAGGCCAGCTGCTATTCAGCGAAATCACCTATTTGTAGCCGGATGCCCGGCCTCAGTACCGGGCAATAGTCTCTCTTCTTGCTGATTATCATCAGAACGTGCTGCTCAGGCGCGGTTGCGCTATCCAACTCCCTTTCCCGTAAATGCTTCACAGCATCCCGTGCTGGATAAATTTCACAAGCGCGATCCTGCTCACCGTTCGATAAAAAAGTCCTATGACCCGCTGGCGGATTATTTGGTTTATTAGTTAAGTTGTATATACAAATATAGACAAAAATCCGATGCAAACAGGATGCCGACATGTCAACGCAAAAGAAGCTATGCAGTCTCACTCCAGGTTCCGTTTCACTGGCCACCCTGCGCGAAATTTATCACGGCAACGTGTTGCTGAGGCTCGATCCCGGCGCGGTCGCTGCCGTTGAGCGCGCGCTGGGTACCGTAGAGGCTATCGTTGCCCACGGTGACGTGGTCTATGGCATTAACACTGGTTTTGGCAAGCTGGCGCAAACGACCATCGCCACCGATCACCTTGCCGAACTCCAGCGTAATCTGGTGCTTTCCCACAGCGTCGGGCTTGGTGAAGCTTTGCCTGATGACGTTGTTCGCCTGGTGATGGCCAGCAAAATTATTAGCCTGTCACGCGGGCATTCGGGCGTTCGCCTGCTGGTGATTGACAGCCTTATTGCGCTGTTCAACGCGGGCGTGATGCCGGTCATCCCGGAGAAAGGTTCCGTGGGCGCCTCCGGTGACCTGGCCCCGCTGGCGCATTTGTCGCTGATGCTGCTGGGCGAGGGGAACGTAAGGGTTAACGGCGAGCAGATCCCTGCCGTCGACGGGCTGAAGCTGGCGGGCGTTGAGCCGCTGGTGCTGGGGCCAAAAGAAGGCCTGGCGCTGCTGAACGGGACGCAGGTTTCTACGGCGCTTGCGCTACGGGGCCTGTTTGAAGGCGAGAAGGTTTTTGCTGCCGGGCTGGTGGCGGGGGCGCTGTCGCTGGAGGCAATAAAAGGTTCGGTGAAGCCGTTTGATGCGCGAATTCATCAGGCTCGCGGTCAGGCTGGACAAATTGATGTGGCGGCGGCGGTGACCGGGCTGCTTGCCGACAGTAAAATTGTAGATTCTCACGTCCACTGCGGGCGTGTTCAGGACCCATATTCTATCCGCTGCGTTCCCCAGGTGATGGGCGCCTGCCTCGACAACCTGCGCCATGCCGCGCGTGTCCTGCAGATAGAAGCCAACGCGGCTTCGGATAACCCGCTGGTATTCAGCGGCACCGGAGAGGTGATTTCCGGCGGTAATTTCCACGCGGAGCCGGTCGCCTTTGCGGCCGATATCATCGCGCTGGCGGTGGCAGAAATTGGGGCTATTTCAGAGCGTCGCCTGGCGCTGCTGCTGGATACCGGGCTATCTGGCCTGCCGCCGTTCCTCGTGAAAGAGGGCGGAATTAACTCCGGCTTCATGATTGCCCAGGTCACCGCCGCGGCGCTGGCCTCAGAAAATAAGTCGCTCGCTCATCCGGGCAGCGTCGACAGTCTGCCAACGTCGGCTAATCAGGAAGATCACGTTTCCATGGCAACGTATGCGGCACGTCGGCTGGGCGAAATGTGCTTTAACACCGCTGCGGTGGTGGGTATAGAGGCGATGGCGGCGGCTCAGGGCATTGAATTCCACAGGCCGCTGCGCAGTTCCCCGCTGCTTGAAAAGGTCTTCGGGGATATTCGCGAGCGCGTCGCGTTCCTGGAAAAAGATCGCCTGCTGGCACCGGATATTGAGCAAATGCGCCTTTGGGGCTGCAGCGACGGCTGGCCGCAGGTTATCGTGAAGCTTCTGCCTTCTTCGGCGGCGTAAGCCTTTCTGACTCCTCTCTTCGAGGGGAGTCTATTCCAGCTCAATCACTTCATATTCCCCGCTCAGCATCAGCTTACAGAGAATTTTGTAGCCATCGTTATCAAAGCCGTCCGGCGGCTGGCGGCGCTGCCGGGCGTCCTCCAGCCGCGGCACGGATCCAAGATAAAACCAGTGATCGATCAGATGGTACTGGGTTATCTCCGGGCTGCGCTCCACGATGACAACCGCGTTTTTCCACGGCCAGCAAATCAGGCGTACTTGTTCGAGTGCGGCGACAAGGCGGGCGTGATGCTCGGCCTGCGTTTCTTTGCCGCAGCAGGCCCCGGCGCAGCGTTTTAGCGCCGAGCGAAAACAGGCCCGGCCCCTGCTCAGAGACTCCAGGCCCAGCAGGCCGTAGCAGAGCCGGTGTTCGTCTGCCAGCCCCTGCAGCGTTTGCAGCGCGGCCCGGCGATTGGCATACAGCCCGTAGAGACCGGGCTGGCTTGAGAAATCGACATCTTTGGCATACACCACCTGCGGCGTTTCACCCTGCAGTAGCAGGGAACAAAGCTGGCGGTTGCGGCGCAGGCGCTTGTTGAACAGCGGCTGCTGCTCCTTGATCATTTGCGCCTCGAGCAGCAATGCACCAAGCTCTCCGGCTGTGCGGATAAACGTAATACGGCGGGACTGCCTTAAGAGCGCGGCTTCATCAGGCGTACGAAAATGGGACATGACGCGCGTGCGAATATTGACGCTTTTGCCGATATACAGCGGCATGACGTCGCTTTCACCGTGAAAAACGTAGACGCCAGGCGCTTTGGGCAGCCCTTCGAGCCACGGTCGGAGATGTTCCGGATATTCATAGACTGCCGCAGCTTCAAACTCCAGCCGCGACGCGCCTGCACGCCTTACCACATTTGACTCCTTATTACTGTTTATTTGCACAGTATAGCAGCCGATAATATGGAGAGGAAATCGCCGTTAACCGTAGCGCCGGGTGGCAAGCCAGCAGAGCAGGGAGCCACCTACCACCATTAGCACGCCCTGCCAGAAGGCAAAGCCCGGATGCAGGCCCAGCCACAGCGTGGCGAGCAGGGCCGATAACACCGGCGTGAAGTACGAGGCCGTGGCGAGCAGCGTCATGTTTCCCCGCTGAATGCCAAAGTTCCACGCGGAATAGGCCACGGCGGTGGATATTCCCATAAACAACAGCTGCGCGGTGCCGGACAGGGTGAAGTGCATTTCTGGCTGCTGAACAAAGGCGAACTTTACCCACAGCACCAGCGCGGTGGCGCAGAAAAACAGGCTGACGCCGCTTTTGCCTTCGCTCCAGCGCCGCGTCAGGTTGCAGTAAAGCGCCCAGATAATGGCGGCAGCAAAGGCCAGACCGTAGGCCAGAGGGTTATCGAGAATGTTGTGCCACATTACGAGCGGGGACCAGTCGCCGTCACCTTTCATAACCTGAACAATCCCCGCAAGGGAAAGTGCGAGCCCCGGCCATAGCCACAGGTTGCTGCGCTGGCCGTTAATAAACAGGGCAAAAAAGACGGTCAGGCAGGGCCAGAGGTAGTTGATCATGCCCAGCTCAAGGGACTGGGCGCGGGTGTGTGCGAACCCGATTGAAAGCGCCAGGCTTATCTCGTAGCTGACAAAAAGCAGCCCGCCAGACCATAGATATCGGGGGGGAAGCTCGCGTATTTTTGGCAGGCCACGGGCGATGCAAAGGCATAGCGCGCTGACGGTGTAGAGCAGGGCCGCGCCGCCGATCGCGCCAAAATGCTCGCTGATGCTGCGCAGCAGGCCAACGGAAGTGCTCCAGAGCAGGATTGCGATAAGGCCGATAAGCGTGGCGCGCTGCGAAGAGGTGTCCATGTCAATCCTGTAAAAAGGGCGGCAAGCGCCGCCCTGAAGCATTGTTTATCTGAAGCTATTGACGACTATTTTTTCCAGAAATCATCAAACACGGTAATTGGCGGCCGGCGTTTGTGTTCCGTTTTCAGATACCAGCCTTCGATGATTTTCGCGGTGTCGGCCGGAAGCATTTTGCCTTCCAGGTAGTCGTCGATTTGCGTATAGGTCACGCCCAGAGCGGCTTCGTCCGGCAGAGAAGGGCGATCGTCCTCGAGGTCGGCGGTCGGGGCCTTCAGGTACAAATGCTCCGGGCAACCCAGGGTTTTCAACAGCAGTTTCCCCTGGCGCTTATTGAGACGGAAAATTGGGTTAATGTCGGTGCCGCCATCGCCGTATTTGGTGAAGAAGCCGGTGACGGCTTCCGCCGCATGGTCGGTGCCAACCACCACGCCTTTGGTCATCCCGGCGATGCTGTACTGCGCCTTCATGCGCTCGCGGGCTTTTTCATTGCCGCGAACAAAATCGCTGAGTTCGATACCCGCTTCACGCAGAGCCTGCTCGCTGGCAAGTACGGCCCCTTTGATGTTCACCGTTAATACGCGGTCAGGCTGGATAAACGTGATGGCATCCTGGCAGTCCTGCTCGTCGGCCTGAACGCCAAACGGCAGGCGGACGGCGATGAACTGGTAGCTCTCATCGCCGCTTTCTGCACGCAGTTCGTTGATGGCTAGCTGGCAGAGTTTGCCCGTCAGGGTGGAGTCCTGGCCGCCGCTTATCCCCAGCACCAGAGATTTAATAAACGGGTAAGTTTTAAGGTACGCTTTGAGGAAATCAACGCTGACGCGGATCTCCTGGGCGGCATCAACCTGCGGCCTAACGCCCAGTGCCTGAATAATCTCTTGTTGCAGAGCCATTTAACCCCTCCAATAACCATCTGCCTGCCACGCGCAGGCCGCAAAATTTTACTGCCTTAAAACTTACCCTGTTGCGGTTAAAACGACAAGGCTCAAAGGGTTACCGGGCCGACGGGCGGCGACTTTTCCTGCAAACCAGCGATTAAACTTATGGATACTCATTTATTCCGAATTTTAAGACATTCAGGCTAACGAGTTGAAAAATGTTCTTTTATATTCCAGGCTTATCTAACACGCAGGATCAATACCATCATTGATGAGGACAATTATGAATAATAAATTTGCAGGATTTTTAGGCGCGGCAGCGGTCATGACTATGCTGGCAGGGTGTACGGCTTACGATCGTACCAAAGACCTGGTGACTGAACCGGTAGTGAAAGACGTGAAAAAAGGCATGACCCGTGCCCAGGTTCAGCAGATTGCCGGCAAACCTTCTTCTGAAGTAACCATGATCCACGCGAAGGGCACCTGCCAGACCTACATTCTTGGTCAGCGTAACGGCAAGGCTGAGACCTATTTCGTCGCGCTGGATGATGCGGGCCGCGTGATTAACTCCGGCTATCAAAGCTGTGCTGAATACGACACCGATCCGCAGGCTCCAAAAGCCTAAGGATCTGTACCAGAGCGCCCGGCTGCAGTTTTCTGTCGCCGGGCTTTTTTTTGCCCCGCTAAGGCTGGCCGATAAGGGGGCGACGAAAGCGGGTTAAATCCGTTATCATGGTGAAGTTGTTCACTAATCCAGTTTAAATCCCGTTGCCTATGAAACCACTACGTCAACCGAACACCCGACCTGTCATTACCTATAAGCCTCGCGTGGAGCCTGCGCCACCCGCGCATGCATGGCGCGTGGACGGGTTTAAAGATGTCTACCTGCTGCGCGGGCAGTATGTGGCATTTGTCTTGTTGGGCGATGCCTTCCGTCAGTCTCCGCCGTTTACCCTACCGGAGTCGGCGCAGCGTTGGGCCAGGCAGGTGCGTCAGGAAAACGAAGTATAAAAAAAGGCCGCTAGCGATAGCGGCCTCTTTTTATTTCAGTTCGGATTAACGGTGGGCTAATTCCACTTCTTCTTCACTGTTCAGAATCTCTTTGTCGGTCTGCTTCATCAATTGGCTGGTGATGGTCCCGGCGGTCATTGAACCACTGACGTTCAACGCGGTACGACCCATATCAATCAGCGGCTCGACGGAAATCAGCAGCGCGACCAGCGTTACCGGCAGCCCCATGGCTGGCAGGACGATGAGCGCGGCGAAGGTTGCACCCCCGCCCACGCCCGCAACGCCTGCGGAGCTAACGGTCACAATACCCACCAGGGTTGCAATCCAGACCGGATCCAGCGGGTTGATACCCACGGTTGGTGCCACCATAACGGCCAGCATTGCCGGGTAAAGGCCCGCGCAGCCGTTCTGGCCGATGGTAGCGCCGAAGGACGCGGAGAAGCTGGCGATAGACTCAGGCACGCCAAGACGGCGGGTTTGCGCTTCGACGTTCAGCGGAATACTTGCTGCGCTGGAGCGGCTGGTAAACGCGAAGGTCAGTACCGGCCAGACTTTGCGGAAGTATTTCACCGGGCTAACGCCGTTGAACGCCAGCAGAATAGCGTGGACGCCAAACATAATCGCCAGGCCAAGGTAAGACGCCACCACGAAGCTGCCCAGCTTGATGATGTCCTGCAGGTTTGAGCCCGCAACCACTTTGGTCATCAGCGCCAGCACGCCGTATGGCGTCAGCTGCATGACCAGGCGAACCAGCTTCATCACCCAGCTTTGCAGGGTGTCAATAGCAACCAGAACACGCTCGCCTTTCGGCGCATCGTCTTTCAGCAGTTTCAGCGCCGCGACGCCCAGGAAGGCGGCGAAGATAACCACGCTGATGATAGACGTTGGGTTTGCCCCGGTCAGATCGGCGAACGGGTTCTTCGGTACGAAGGAGAGGATCAGCTGCGGTACGGTCAGGTCTGCGACTTTACCAATGTAGTTGGATTGAATCGCCGCCAGACGCGCGTTTTCCGCATTGCCCTGAACCAGACCTTCTGCGGTCAGACCGAACAGGTTGGTGACCAGTACCCCGACCAGCGCGGCAATCAGCGTGGTGAACAGCAGCGTACCGATGGACAGAATGCTGATTTTCCCCAGCGAAGAGGCGTTGTGCAGTTTGGCCACGGCGCTCAGAATAGAGGCGAAGACCAGCGGCATAACGATCATCTGCAGCAGCTGTACATAGCCGTTGCCGACCACGTTAAACCACTGAATGGAATCTTTCAGCACCACGCTGTCGGAGCCATAAATTGTGTGCAGTACCAGACCGAAAATGACGCCCAGCACCAGACCCGCCAGTACTTTTTTGGCGAGGCTCCATTGTTTATGGCGGGTTTGCGCCAGCAGCAATAGCAATACGACGAACACCACGATGTTCGCTACCAGTGGAAAATTCATCCCCATATCTCCTGATTTATTGTCATGCGGCAGCGCATGGGCCGCCGTTATGTTGCAAAGCGTAACAGATGGCGGGGATTCTTCTTATATACAAAAGGAATTGATTATTACTAAATAGGATTTTTCGGTGAATTAATGTCCGGATTGATGGGTAATAAAGCTATTAAAGGTGGTTTGCAGTGAATTTATCATCTGCGAAGACCAACGCACTGCACCGTTTTCGGGCAGGCTTTGTGGCATCCAGACCGCCAGGCCGAACAGCGCCATGCATAAGGCTCGCTCAAGCTGATTGCCTTTTTGCGGCCGGACTACGGGGAAACGAAAGCGCCAGCGGCAGGGCCACAGCAGCGGAACGCCAGCGGGCGTCAGCATGTCGGCGAGAATGTGGCTCAGGTAGCCTAGAACCATGCCCTGCAGCGCATCGGCTGGGATAACCCAGCTTTCCGGCACTTTGAGATAAAACAGCGCCAGCCCGGCAAACACCGCAAACAGGCTGTGGGTGAACCCCCGGTGGCCGCACATTCGTGCCACGGGCTTTGAGATCCAGCTTAACCGCTGGCCCAGGAAGGATTTCGGGTGGTCAATGTCCGGCAGCAGGCAGGTCAGAATGGCAGACGGCACGATGTGCCACCAGTCACCCTGGGCAAGGACGGGCGTCAGCTCGGCGTTTTTGGCAAAAACTGCGCAGGCAATAGAAAAGAGCAGGTGGCCTTCCGCCGTCATGATACAACCCGAATGAAGAAACTGTCGATTTATCCAGTATAGGGTTTTTGTACAGTATTCGGAAGTGGTGACGGTGTAACATTTTGTCAGGGAGATGGGCGACATTAGCCGCCCGAGAGATTTAGCCTTTCAGGCCCGTCGCGGTGAGCTCAACCAAAGAAGGGAGCTTGACGTCCGCCAGGCACCAACGCGGGTCGGCAAAGTTTTCGTCGGCAGGCACGACGATAGAGCGCATGCGCGCGGCTTTGCTCGCGATCATGCCGTTGACCGAGTCTTCAAGCGTGACGCAACAAAGCGGATCGACACCCAGTTTTGCGGCAGCGTCCAGGTAAACTTGCGGATGTGGTTTGCTGTAGGGCAGATGTTCAGCGGAGGCGATAGCGTCGAAGTACTGGCGTAAATCGAACATCTCAAGCACTTTTTCCAGCATGTGCAGCGGGGAGGCGGAGGCGAGGCCAACCTTAAGGCCCTGTTCTTTGCACAGTTTTACCGCTTCGACCACGCCCGGCAGCAGAGGGCGTTCTTCTTCAACCAGCGAAATTGCACGCTCGATAACGCGCGCGGTGACTTCCTCACGTGAGGGCCCGTTCCAGGGCTGACGTGAATACCACAGTTCGACCACCAGGTCGATGCGCAATCCCAGCGTGTCGGGCAGTTCGTTACGACGAGTAATGTCGACGCCGATGCTTTTCAGCACGTCCAGCTCCGCACGATCCCAAAGCGGCTCGGAATCAATCAGTAGTCCATCCATATCAAAAATTGCCGCAAGAATCTGGCGCGTTTCGGCCATAAAGTGACTCCTTTCTGTTCGTCTAAAAGAAATGTTTGTGTATCTTTAGCCGGAAACGAAGCCCGAAGCTACCGCTTTTGCAAAATTAGCCCGCAAAGCTCAGGCGAAATAGCGCCATACGGGGTAGACTTTGAGCGTATAACGTTACGTCCTAATAAAGGGGAGTGCATGACGTATCAACAAGCTGGACGCATTGCGATTTTAAAGCGCGTGGCGGGCTGGGTGATTTTTATCCCGGCGCTGCTGTCGACCGTGATTTCGGTCCTGAAGTTTATGTATCAGCACAGCGAAAAACAGCCGGGCATTGACGCCGTGATGATGGATTTTGCCCACGTGATGATCGAGATGATGCGGTTTAATACGCCGTTCCTGAATCTTTTCTGGTATAACTCGCCGCAGCCGGACTTTAACGGCCAGATAAACCTCTTCTTTTGGCTGATTTACGCGTTAATTTTCATCGGGCTGGCGCTGCAGGATTCAGGGGCTCGTATGAGTCGCCAGGCAAAATTCCTGCGTGAGGGCGTGCAGGATCAGCTGATCCTCGAACAGGCCAAAGGGCCGGATGGGCTCAGCAAAGCGCAGCTCGACGCGAAGGTGATTGTTCCCCACCACACCATCTTGCTGCAGATTTTCCCGCTCTATATCCTGCCGGTGATTATTATCGTGGTGGGCTACTTCTTCTTTAAGCTGCTCGGCTTTTTATAAGATAACGAGCCACTCCGGGTTGGAGTGGCTCACTCTCAGGCTGCTAACACGCGTTCCAGCGCTTTTTGCGCCGTGACCAGATGCTGCCCGCCAAACAGAATTGCCCGGTTAAGCAGGGTGTAAAGCTGGTAAATGGGCTGACGCTCGAGGAAACCCGAAGGCAGCGGCGAGACCGATTGATATCCGTCGTAGATTTGTGGCGGCTGGTCGCTGTGCAGCGGCAGCATGGCCAGGTCACACTCGCGGTCGCCCCAATAACAGGCCGGATCGTAAATAAACGGTCCGTCAGGCCCCAGCGCACAATTACCTGACCACAGGTCACCGTGCAGCAGCGACGGCTGCGGCTGGTGCGAGGCCAGCGCCTGCTGAACGAAATCAACAATCAGATCGATATCGCCGTAGTCGATGCCTTTTTCTGCCGCCATTTCCAGCTGCCAGCCAATGCGCTGTTCGGCGAAGAAAGTTGACCAGCGGCGCTGCCAGGCGTTGGGCTGCGGGGTGGTGGAAAGGTCGTTGTCAAAGTCGAGACCAAACTGTGGCTGGTCGCTCCATTGATGAAGCCGGGCCAACTGTTGGCCGAGAAGAAAAGCGTTATGGGCGTCCAGCGGTTTAGCCGGCAGGTATTCCAGCAGCAAAAAACTGTAATCCCTGTCGCTGCCCAGCCCCCAAACTTTGGGCACTCTGACCGTTTTACTGCGCGACAGCAGCTCCAGCTGGTCTGCTTCGGCGGTAAAGATGGGCAGCATTTCCCGCTCATCGCATTTGACGAAAATCTCATGACCGGCATAACGAATATGCCAGGCTGCATGAATTTCGCCGCCGGGTAGCTCAGTGCGTTGCTCGATTTCTGCGTCGCCCAACGGCTCGCTTAACAAATGACGGATGGCTTGCCACATGACTTTTCTCCCCAGGTTGGCTGGTAGACACTGCAATCAATAGCTTATCGCCGTTTGCCGGTCAAAAACACGCGCTGACGCACAACCCCGGCCGGTACTCAAAACCTTATGGCTTTTGTTTCTGCCAGACTTCCCAACGGCTGACTATGACGTCAGGTTCTGTTCCCAGCGCCACGTTGCCCAGTCCTTTGGCCAGCGTTTCCACCTCACGTTCATCCAGCGTACTGATTAGCCCAAAACTGCCTGGCCCAAGTTCGTGTATTTTCCCTTCGTCATCGGTGAGGGTAGGTGAGAATCCGCCCAGGGTTAGCTGGTTGTTCAGCTCGTTGATGTCGGCAAGGCTCCGATCTTCAAATTGTACCGTTATCACATAGCGTTCAACATCGCTCATAGTCACCCCCTTGTTATCCTGAAGGTTTTAGCATAGTCCATGCTGCCGGAATGGCGATGTTTGCGCCCTGCGGCAGCCCGTTTATTGTGCAACGAAACGTTAGCCTTGCAGCCATGTATAGATCTTCTGCGTATTTTCAAGCGAGCAGAGACGGGTGCCTTTATTAAGCGTAGCCGCGCTGCCGGCGGCTACGCCATAGCGGACGATATCCAGCAGCGGTGCGCGTTCAGCCAGCTTCAGCGTCATGGCGCCGACCATGCTGTCTCCGGCACCAACGGTACTTTGGCTTTTTACCGGCGGGGGCACGACGTGCACGCACTCGTGGGCATCCACCGCCAGCGCCCCCTGTGGCCCGAGCGAAACAACAACGCGTTTTGCCTGGCCGCTGTCGACAAGATGCTGAGCGGCGGCGCGAACGTCGTCAGGCTGCGTAAGCTCACGCTGGACTAATGCGCTGAGCTCTTTTTGATTGGGCTTCACCAGCTCAATATTGCCTAATTTCAGCGTGGCGGCCAGCGCTTCGCCCGAGCTGTCCACGATGCAGCGAATGCCTTTTTCCTGCGCGGCTTTGACCAGTTGGCAAAGCTTTTTAACGGCAACGCCCGGCGGCAAGCTTCCGCTGATGACCAGGATATCGCCTTTGGGAATGGCAAGGGCTTTTTGTTCGAGTTGCCCGAATTCTTCATCCGACAGCGCTGCGCCTGGCATCACAAACCGGTACTGTTCGCCGGTAGATTCCGTGTGGACGTGCAGGTTCTGACGGGTCCAGTCTTTTGTCTCAGCGGTATCGACAGTTACCTGCTCTTCAATCAGCAGCGCGCGTAAATGGTGCCCTGTTGCGCCGCCGACCGGGAATATCGCCGTGGCGTGACCTCCCAGATGGGCTATAGCGCGGGCGACATTGATGCCGCCCCCACCGGGTTCAAATACGGGCGAGCTGCAGCGCAGTTTCCCTTCTGGATAAATTTGCTCCGTGACGGTGGCGCTGTCGAGGGAAGGGGCGAGGGTGAGTGTAAAGATAGCGGTCATGTCTCCTCCTTTTTTAGCTATTGTCCTAAAGCGTAGCACCGAAGCGGTGATTGAAATGTTAATTAAAATCATGATTTATCAAATGATTACCCTAAAACCACAATCTTCGTATCCTTATGAAAATAAAGATGTTTTAAGAGCGTTCTTATACAAAAAATGAAACAAGAATCCATTGCTATGTTATTGCGGAGTTTTTATAATTTGTAACCTTTCCGGGGCGATTTAGATTTGATCCCGAGGAAAGATTCCGGAACCTTGATGGTTTCTTTTTTGTGTTGTACGGATTAATAAATGAAGCTTTTAAAGACAGTGCCGGTTGCGGTTTTACTCACCGGTGGAGCGTTCTTTAGCCACTTCGCAGTGGCAGATGACTCAGTATTTACTGTCATGGATGACCCGACTACCGCGAAGAAACCCTTCGAAGGTAATCTGAATGCAGGCTATCTTGCGCAGGCAGGCAATACCAAAAGTTCCAACTTGACTGCTAACACCAATATGACCTGGTACAACACGGCTACCGCCTGGTCAATTTGGGGTAACGCCAGTAACACCTCTTCCAACGACGTGCGTTCTTCTGAGAAATACTCAGCGGGTGGGCGTGGTCGTTACAACATGACTGACTATGACTATCTCTTTGGTCAGGCAAGCTGGTTGACCGACCGATACAACGGCTATCATGCGCGCGATGTCTTCACCGCGGGTTATGGTCGTCAGTTGCTGAACGGCCCGGTTCACAGTCTGCGTGTGGAATTCGGTCCTGGTGTGCGTTATGACGAATTTGTCGATGGCGGGAATGAGACTCAGGCGCTGGGCTATGCGTCTGCGACTTATAACTGGCAGCTGACCGACAACGCCAAGTTTATTCAGGGCGTGTCCGTGCTGGGCAGTAACGACACCACGGTCAACTCCGAAACGGCGCTGGACGTGGCTATCAGTGAACACTTTGGCCTGAAAGTGGGCTATAACGTGACCTGGAACTCCGATCCGCCGTCTTCTGCACCAAACCATACCGACAGACGTACGCAAATTACGCTCGGGTATAAGATGTAAGACTAAGAAGCCGGATGATGTCCGGCTTTGTTTTTCCTCGCGATCCCGATCTTCGTTTTTTCCTATCTTTTTGAGAACCAAAACCGCCTGGTAAAATGCATCGTGCCCTGAGAATAATCGTGCATGACTACCTATCGCGTACGAGTGGGGTTTCATAACCCTTCAGCCCTGACCTTCAGGCAGCTTGATGAAATTCTGGAGCCGCAGCGATTCTGGCGTACTGAATCCGGCGGCGGGACTTTTCGCTATTTCATGGAATACGAATATGAGTCGGAATTAAGAGACCTTTGTGCGGTGTGCGAGCTGGCTTACTCTCAGGCGTGTAGGGTGAAGAAATGCCCGCTGGTGCTGGTGGAAGAGAAGGACAAAGCGGCATAGCGCTTATTGAAAAGGGCAGGGATGGCCTTATTTATCAGGCGCAAACCTGGCAACAAGAGATGTATTCCCCTTTTCGTTAGTGTTACCATCATGCCCACAGGTGGAATGGCAGCGATGCCATTTTTCATTTGTGCATCCGACTGCGTACCAATTCGGCGATTGTTGGTCAAATGGTTACGCAACGACTTGTTCTAAAATCAATTTCTCTACTGTATGTGATCTTTCGTGCGGGTCACCACTGCAGATAAGGACTTAACATGCCTGTTATTACTCTTCCTGATGGCAGCCAACGCCATTACGACAAACCCGTTAGCCCGATGGATGTTGCGCTGGATATTGGTCCAGGTCTTGCCAAAGCGTGTATCGCTGGCCGCGTAGACGGTGAACTGGTTGATGCTTCCGATATTATCGAAAACGATGCGAAGCTTGCGATAATCACCGCCAAAGACGAAGCGGGTCTGGAAATTCTTCGCCACTCCTGTGCTCACCTGCTGGGTCATGCTATCAAGCAGCTGTGGCCCCACACCAAAATGGCGATTGGCCCGGTTATTGACAACGGTTTCTACTACGACGTCGACCTGGACCACACCCTGACGCAGGAAGATCTTGAGCTGCTCGAGAAGCGTATGCACGAGCTGGCTGAGAAAGATTACGACGTTATCAAGAAGAAGGTGAGCTGGCAGGAAGCGCGTGAGACTTTCGTCAACCGCGGTGAAAGCTATAAAGTCGCCATTCTTGACGAAAACATCAGCCATGATGACAAACCAGGTTTGTATCATCATGAAGAATACGTGGATATGTGCCGCGGGCCACACGTACCGAATATGCGTTTCTGCCATCACTTCAAGCTGCAGAAAACCTCCGGTGCTTACTGGCGCGGTGACAGCAGCAACAAAATGCTGCAGCGTATCTACGGCACCGCCTGGGCAGACAAAAAGCAGTTGAATGCTTATCTGCAGCGCCTGGAAGAAGCCTCCAAGCGTGACCACCGTAAAATCGGCAAGCAGCTTGACCTGTACCATATGCAGGAAGAAGCGCCGGGTATGGTGTTCTGGCACAACGACGGCTGGACAATCTTCCGCGAGCTGGAAGTGTTCGTGCGCTCCAAGCTGAAAGAGTACCAGTATCAGGAAGTGAAAGGTCCGTTCATGATGGACCGCGTGCTGTGGGAAAAAACCGGCCACTGGGACAACTACAAAGATGCGATGTTCACCACCTCTTCAGAGAATCGTGAATACTGCATCAAGCCGATGAACTGCCCGGGTCACGTGCAGATCTTCAACCAGGGTCTGAAATCCTACCGCGACCTGCCGCTGCGCATGGCCGAATTCGGTAGCTGCCACCGTAACGAACCGTCGGGCGCGCTGCATGGCCTGATGCGTGTACGTGGCTTTACTCAGGACGATGCTCACGTCTTCTGTACCGAAGAGCAGGTTCGCGATGAAGTCGATAGCTGCATTCGTATGGTGTACGACATGTACAGCACCTTCGGTTTCGAAAAAATCGTGGTGAAGCTGTCTACCCGTCCGGAAAAGCGCATTGGTAGCGACGAAATGTGGGATCGTGCGGAAGCGGATCTGGCCGTTGCGCTGCAGGAAAACAACATCCCGTTTGACTATCAGCCGGGTGAGGGTGCATTCTACGGCCCTAAAATTGAGTTCACGCTGTATGACTGCCTGGATCGTGCGTGGCAGTGTGGTACCGTTCAGCTTGACTTCTCCCTGCCAACCCGCTTGAACGCCTCCTATATTGGCGAAAATAACGAGCGTTTGGTGCCGGTAATGATTCACCGCGCCATTTTAGGCTCAATGGAACGCTTTATCGGTATTCTGACCGAAGAGTTTGCTGGGTTCTTCCCAACATGGCTTGCTCCGGTACAGGCGGTGGTGATGAATATCACTGACGGCCAGGCAGAATACGTTAACGAATTGACTCGTAAACTTCAAAATGCGGGCATTCGCGTAAAAGCAGACTTGAGAAATGAGAAGATAGGCTTTAAAATCCGTGAACACACGTTACGTCGTGTCCCTTATATGCTGGTTTGTGGCGATAAAGAGGTCGAAGCAGGCAAAGTTGCCGTTCGTACCCGCCGCGGCAAAGACTTGGGGAGCATGGACGTCAACGAATTGATTGAAAAGCTGCAGCAAGAGATTCGCAGCCGCAATCTTCATCAACTGGAGGAATAAAGTATTAAAGGCGGAAAAAGAGTTCAACCGGCGCGTCCTAATCGCATTAACAGAGAGATTCGTGCCACTGAGGTTCGTCTGACCGGTATTGATGGCGAGCAGATTGGTATTGTCAGTCTGAATGAAGCTTTGGAAAAAGCCGAAGAGGCCGGGGTTGATTTAGTAGAAATCAGTCCAAACGCCGAACCGCCTGTTTGCCGCATCATGGACTACGGCAAGTTCCTCTACGAGAAAAGCAAATCTTCTAAGGAACAGAAGAAAAAGCAAAAAGTTATTCAGGTTAAGGAAATTAAATTCCGACCTGGCACCGATGATGGCGACTACCAGGTAAAACTCCGCAGCCTGGTTCGCTTTCTGGAAGAGGGAGATAAAGCTAAGATCACGCTGCGTTTCCGCGGTCGTGAGATGGCTCACCAACAGATTGGTATGGAAGTGCTTAACCGCGTCCGTGACGATCTGAGTGAACTGGCAGTGGTCGAATCCTTCCCTACGAAGATCGAAGGCCGCCAGATGATCATGGTGCTTGCTCCGAAGAAGAAACAGTAAGGCCATCAAGTAACATGCCGCGGGGCTTCGGCCTCGCGGATTTTGTTCGCCTACTGGTTCGTTTTATTAACAATGCGAAGTGGAAATTGAAATGCCAAAGATCAAAACAGTACGCGGCGCCGCTAAGCGCTTCAAAAAGACCGCCGGTGGCGGTTTTAAGCGCAAGCACGCTAACCTGCGTCACATTCTGACTAAAAAGTCTACCAAACGTAAACGTCATCTGCGTCCGAAAGGCATGGTCTCCAAAGGGGATCTGGGCCTGGTTGTCGCTTGTCTGCCGTACGCATAAGTAAACTTTTTTTAATTAATTCAGAATATAGAAACAGGAGAGCTAAATGGCTCGCGTAAAACGTGGTGTAATCGCACGTGCTCGTCACAAAAAAATCCTCAAACAAGCTAAAGGCTACTATGGTGCGCGTTCTCGCGTATACCGCGTTGCCTTCCAGGCTGTTATCAAAGCTGGTCAGTACGCTTACCGCGACCGTCGTCAACGTAAACGTCAGTTCCGCCAGCTGTGGATTGCACGTATCAACGCTGCAGCTCGTCAGAACGGTATCTCTTACAGCAAATTCATCAACGGCCTGAAAAAAGCCTCTGTTGAAATCGACCGTAAGATCCTGGCTGACATCGCCGTATTCGACAAAGTGGCATTCACTGCCCTGGTTGAAAAAGCGAAAGCAGCTCTGGCGTAAGCCAGTTATAAGAGGGAGCTTGCTCCCTCTTTTAATTTATCCCCGTCATACTTCATCTGTAGCTGCGTTAACTGCACTCACTGACCCCAGTCACTTACTTAAGTAAGCTCCCGGGGATAATCGAGCTTGTCGCCTTACTACAAATCGAATTATTGGGGCATAACAGAATCAATTTATTGACTTTTAACGCCGTAGCTCGTTCAATAGCCAATGCAAAACTCGTCAAAACAAGGTAACTGCAAGCATGAATGCTGCTATTTTCCGCTTCTTTTTTTACTTTAGCGCCTGACTCAGGGGGCTTTGCGCGTAAGAAAAGAAACGAAAAAAAGCGCCGAAAGCCTCCTGTCTGGAGGCTTTTTTTTTGCGTTTTGTTTTCGAATCAGACCAACTACCCCGGCAGTTATGCCGGCATAAGAGGAATACCATGCCACATCTCGCAGAGCTGGTTGCCAGTGCCAAAGCAGCCATAAACGATGCCCAGGATGTTGCCGCGTTAGATAATGTACGCGTCGAATATTTAGGGAAGAAGGGGCACCTGACCCTTCAGATGACCACCCTGCGTGAACTGCCTCCGGAAGAACGTCCGGCAGCGGGCGCGGTGATAAACGTTGCCAAAGAGCAGGTTCAGGAGGCCCTGAACGCCCGTAAAGCTGATCTGGAAAGCGCTGCGCTGAACGAGCGTCTGGCCGCGGAAACTATCGACGTTTCTCTGCCTGGCCGCCGTATCGAAAACGGTGGTTTGCACCCGGTGACCCGCACCATCGATCGTATCGAAAGCTTCTTTGGTGAACTGGGCTTTACCGTGGCGACCGGGCCTGAAATCGAAGATGACTATCATAACTTCGATGCACTGAACATTCCTGGTCACCACCCGGCACGTGCCGATCACGACACCTTCTGGTTCGATGCAACCCGCCTGCTGCGTACCCAGACTTCCGGCGTGCAGATCCGCACCATGAAAGACAAGCAGCCGCCAATTCGCATTATCGCCCCGGGCCGCGTCTATCGTAACGACTACGATCAGACCCACACCCCGATGTTCCACCAGATGGAAGGCCTGATCGTTGATACCAATATCAACTTCACCAACCTGAAGGGCACGCTGCACGATTTCCTGAATAACTTCTTCGAAGAAGACCTGCAGATTCGCTTCCGCCCGTCCTACTTCCCGTTCACCGAACCGTCTGCGGAAGTGGACGTGATGGGCAAAAACGGCAAGTGGCTGGAAGTGCTGGGCTGCGGCATGGTGCATCCGAACGTCCTGCGTAACGTCGGCATTGACCCGGAAGTTTATTCCGGCTTCGCCTTCGGTATGGGCATGGAGCGTCTGACCATGCTGCGCTACGGCGTGACCGATCTGCGCGCATTCTTCGAAAATGATTTACGTTTCCTCAAACAGTTCAAATAAAGGCGGGATATCCAATGAAATTCAGTGAACTCTGGTTACGCGAATGGGTAAACCCAGCCAACAGCAGTGACGAACTTTCCAGCCAGATAACCATGGCAGGGCTTGAAGTTGACGGCGTTGATGCCGTGGCTGGTGCTTTCCACGGCGTCGTGGTTGGTGAAGTCGTCGAGTGCGGCCAGCACCCGAACGCCGACAAGCTGCGCGTAACAAAAGTTAACGTCGGCGGCGATCGTCTGCTGGACATCGTATGTGGCGCGCCAAACTGCCGTCAGGGCCTGAAAGTGGCCGTGGCTACCGTCGGTGCCGTTCTGCCGGGCGATTTCAAAATCAAGGCCGCTAAGCTGCGCGGTGAGCCGTCCGAAGGGATGCTGTGCTCCTTCTCCGAACTGGGTATTTCCGATGACCATAACGGTATCATCGAGCTGCCAGCGGATGCGCCAGTCGGCACCGATATCCGCGAATACCTGAAGCTTGACGACAACACCATCGAAATCAGCGTCACGCCAAACCGTGCCGACTGCCTGGGTATTATCGGCGTAGCTCGCGACGTTGCGGTGGTAAACAAGCTGCCGCTGGCTGAGCCAGAAATTACCACCGTTGCCGCAACTATCAATGACACGCTGCCCATTCGCGTAGACGCTCCAGAGGCATGTCCGCGCTACCTGGGCCGCGTTGTGAAAGGCATCAACGTTAAGGCGCCAACGCCGCTGTGGATGAAAGAGAAGCTGCGTCGCTGCGGCATCCGCTCCATCGATGCGGTTGTTGACGTCACCAACTACGTGCTGCTGGAGCTTGGCCAGCCGATGCACGCCTTCGACCTGAACCGTATTGAAGGTGGGATCGTGGTGCGTATGGCGGAAGAGGGCGAAACCCTGGTTCTGCTGGACGGCAACGAAGCTAAGCTGAACGCCGACACCCTGGTGATTGCCGATCACGGCAAAGCGCTGGCAATGGGCGGCATCTTCGGCGGCGAACATTCAGGCGTTAACGACGAAACTCAGAACGTCCTGCTGGAGTGTGCTTTCTTTAGCCCGCTGTCCATCACCGGTCGCGCGCGCCGTCACGGCCTGCATACTGACGCCTCTCATCGCTACGAGCGTGGCGTCGATCCTGCGCTGCAGTATAAAGCGATGGAACGTGCTACTCGCCTGCTGGTGGATATCTGCGGCGGCCAACCTGGCCCGGTTATCGACGTGACCAGCGAAGCGAATCTGCCGAAGCGCGCCACTATTACCCTTCGCCGCAGCAAGCTGGATCGCCTGATTGGTCACCATATCGAAGATGCACAGGTTAGCGACATTCTGCGCCGTCTGGGCTGTGAAGTGACCGAAGGCCAGGATCAATGGACTGCGGTTGCGCCAGGCTGGCGTTTCGATATGGAAATTGAAGAAGACCTGGTGGAAGAAGTGGCTCGCGTTTACGGCTACAACAGCATTCCAAACAGCCCGGTGCAGGCCGGCCTGGTGATGGGCACCCATCGCGAAGCCGACCTCTCCCTCAAGCGTGTGAAAACCATGCTGGTGGACAAAGGCTACCAGGAAGTTATCACCTACAGCTTCGTCGACCCGAAAATTCAGCAGCTTCTGCATCCGGGCGAAGAAAATCTGATTCTTCCTAATCCGATCTCTACCGACATGTCCGCCATGCGTCTGTCGCTGTGGAGTGGTCTGCTGACAACCGTGGTTTATAACCAGAACCGCCAGCAAAGCCGCGTGCGTATTTTCGAGTCTGGCCTGCGCTTTGTGCCTGATACTCAGGCAGACCTTGGCATCCGCCAGGATCTTATGCTGGCAGGTGCTATCTGCGGTAACCGCTACGAAGAGCACTGGGATCTGGCGCGTAACACCGTTGACTTCTATGATCTGAAAGGCGATCTGGAGTCCGTTCTGGCCCTGACCGGCAAACTTTCGGACATCGAATTCAGAGCGCAAGCAAATCCGGCCTTGCATCCAGGCCAAAGTGCTGCCATTTATTTAGCAGGTGAATGCATTGGTTTCATTGGTGTTGTTCACCCGGAGCTGGAGCGTAAACTGGATCTTAACGGCCGCACGGTGGTGTTCGAGGTGCTGTGGAGCAAGCTCGCAGACCGCGTGGTGCCTGAAGCTCAGGAGGTTTCTCGCTTCCCGGCAAACCGCCGAGATATCGCTGTTGTAGTGGCTGAAAACGTCCCGGCAGCAGATATTTTGGTCGAGTGTAAGAAAGTTGGCGCAAATCAGGTAGTTGGCGTAAACTTATTTGACGTGTACCGTGGCAAGGGCGTAGCCGATGGCTATAAGAGCCTGGCCATAAGCCTTATCCTTCAGGATACGGGCCGTACACTCGAAGAAGAGGAGATGGCCGCTACCGTTGCAAAATGTGTAGAGGCATTAAAAGAGCGATTCCAGGCATCATTGAGGGATTGAACGTATGGCGCTTACAAAAGCTGAAATGTCAGAATATCTGTTTGATAAGCTTGGGCTTAGCAAACGAGATGCCAAAGAGCTGGTAGAGCTGTTTTTCGAAGAGATCCGTCGCGCTCTGGAAAACGGTGAGCAGGTTAAACTCTCGGGCTTTGGTAATTTTGACTTACGCGATAAAAACCAACGTCCCGGGCGCAACCCGAAGACCGGTGAAGATATTCCCATCACGGCACGCCGTGTGGTGACCTTCCGACCTGGTCAGAAACTAAAGAGTCGGGTTGAAAGCGCGTCGCCAAAAGACGAGTAACCTGAGTTAACAAAAGGCCGCTAACGCGGCCTTTTTCTTTTTCTGTTCCGCCCCCCGGACTCGCCGCTTGACAAAGTTTTTATCAAAATGGTTGTATTGTACAACTATGCGTCAACGGTAGCGTCCCATGCCAGACAACAATATCATCGAAGCGATACGAGCCTCTTCGCGGCAGGTTGTGCGCGAGCTTGGTTTCCTGAATTCAACCCTGGCCGCAACGAATTACTCCGCTTCGGCGGTGCATGCTTTACTGGAGATTGATACCCGGAAGGCGGTTACGGCGGCCGATCTGGTTCAGGTCCTTGGGCTTGAAAAATCGAGCGTTAGCCGCATGCTGGGCAAACTGCGCCAGGCAGGGGAGCTGTATGAAACAATTTCTGATGAAGATGCCAGAGCCCGGCAGCTTCAGCTGACGGAGCAGGGCACACAAACCGTCCGGGAGATTCACCGGTACGGGAGAATGCGCGTAGAGAAAGCGCTTGAGCATCTGAATTCCGGGCAGCAAAGGTCTGTGGCCGATGGCTTGCTTAACTATGCCCAGGCACTTAAAGCCTGTCGTGGTGAGCTTTTAGGCGATCGGACAGCAGAAAAGACGTTTGAAATCCTGACGGGCTATCGGCCGGGCGTTATCGGCCGGGTAGCGGAAATGCACGCCAACTATTACTCGAAACACTATAACTTTGGCCATTTCTTCGAAGGTAAAGTCGCTTCAGAGCTGGCGGAGTTCAGCGGCCGTCTTGAGCAGCCATGCAATCGCCTCTGGGTTGTCTGTCGCAGGGGGAAAATCGTGGGTTCCGTATCCATTGACGGAGAGGATCTCGGCCACAACGAAGCCCATCTACGCTGGTTTATTCTGGATGACGACTGCCGCGGCAGCGGTATTGGGAGAACGCTGCTGAGCGAGGCTATGCGCTTTTGCGATGAGTATGGTTTCTCTGCCGTGCAGCTGTGGACCGTTAGCGGGCTGAATGCTGCCCGCCATCTTTATGAATCGATGGGGTTTGAGTTAACCCGGGAATGGCAGGGCGAGCAATGGGGAAGCTCAATGCTGGAGCAGCAGTTCACGCGAAAAACCCTCATTGCCAGATAACAGGGGAAAGGTCGCCTGTGCGACCTTTTTCTTTTCTTGTTCTCACCCGCAAACTCCCCGTAAAATCAGGCGCATAAATGTGTCAGGTGGAGCCTTTACGGAATGCTGAGTTTTGTAACCAGACAACGCCGGTTTGAGCGCCGCTGGCTGATAGCGCTGTCGTTTTCGGCGGGGGTTATGCTGGCGTTAAGCCTGTGTGCGGGCGACGTCTGGTTTTCGCCGCTCTCGTGGTGGAGCGATGAGGCAAGGCTCTTCATCTGGCAAATCCGACTGCCGCGTACGCTTGCCGTGCTGCTGGTAGGAGCCGCGCTGGCGGTTACCGGCACCATTATGCAATCCCTGTTTGAAAACCCTCTGGCTGAACCCGGCCTGCTTGGCGTCTCCAACGGCGCGGGCGTGGCGCTGGTTATTGCCTTGTTGCTCGGGCAGGGCACGCTACCAGGCTGGGTGCTCGGGCTGTGCGCCATCCTCGGGGCCTTAACGATCACTCTTATTCTGTTACGTTTTTCCCGTCGTCATCTTTCCACCAGTCGTCTATTACTTGCAGGAGTCGCGCTCGGTATTATCTGTAGCGCGCTGATGACCTGGGCGGTCTACTTCAGCTCAAGCCTGGATTTACGCCAGCTCATGTACTGGATGATGGGCGGGTTTGGCGGCGTGGACTGGCGGCAGGGCTGGCTGATGGTGACGCTGTTGCCGGTGGTGGTCTGGCTATGCCGTCAGCATGTCCCGCTTAACCTGATGGCGCTGGGCGAAAACTCTGCTCGTCAGCTGGGGCTGCCCGTCTGGCTTTGGCGCAACATTCTGGTTGTCGCCACCGGCTGGCTGGTGGGCGTCAGCGTGGCGCTTGCCGGCGCTATCGGATTTGTTGGCCTGGTTATCCCGCACATGCTGCGGCTCACAGGGTTAACCGATCATCGCGTTTTACTGCCGGCCAGTGCGCTGGCCGGGGCGGCAGTATTAACCGGGGCAGATGTTGTGGCGAGGCTCGCATTAAGCTCTGCCGAGCTGCCGATTGGCGTAGTGACCGCTACGCTCGGCGCGCCGGTGTTTATCTGGCTATTATTGAAAGCCGGACGTTAATTCGGCTCACTTAGGAAGGGGATGATATGCAAAGCAATGTTCTGAATACCGAAGTCACCACCATTGACGGGGAAAGCACCACGCTTGAAAACTGGCAGGGTAAAGTCCTGCTGATTGTTAACGTCGCTTCCAAATGCGGCCTGACGCCGCAGTACGAACAGCTCGAAAACCTGCAGAAAGACTTTGAGGCACAGGGCTTCAGCGTGCTGGGCTTCCCGTGCAACCAGTTCCTGGGCCAGGAGCCGGGCAGCAGTGAAGAGATTAAAACTTTCTGCAGCACCACCTACGGCGTCACTTTCCCGCTGTTCAGCAAAATCGACGTCAACGGTGAGCATCGTCATCCGTTTTATCAGAAGCTGATTGACGCTCGTCCAGCCGCCGTGGCGCCAGAAGGCAGCGGTTTTCTGGAGCGTATGAGCAGCAAAGGGCGCGGCCCGCTTTACCCTGACGATATCCTGTGGAACTTCGAGAAATTCCTGATTGGCCGTGATGGCAAAGTGATTCAGCGTTTCTCTCCGGATATGACCCCGGAAGATCCGGTTGTACTGGAAGCGATTAAACAGGCTCTGGCAAAATAACTTGTCCATTTTGCAACTTGCAGGCGTCACCGTCGCCGATCGGCTTGGGCCGATTAGCGCGGCGGTGGAACCGGGTGAGCTAATTCATCTTGTCGGGCCTAACGGCGCGGGTAAGAGCACGTTGCTCACCCGAATGGCAGGGTTAAGCTCAGGGCCGGGACGTCTTCTGCTTAACCAGCGGCCGGTTGAAGAATGGCTTCCCGCTGCGCTTTCCCGCCGCCGTGCGTGGCTCAGCCAGCAGCAGCTGCCTCCTTTCGCTATGCCCGTCTGGCATTATCTGCAGCTTCATCAGCCATCGCCAGAGGCGGAGGCCGCCATGCTACGCCTGGCCGAATCGCTGTGGTTAACCGACAAGCTGACGCGCGCGGTCAATCAGCTTTCCGGCGGCGAATGGCAGCGGGTAAGGCTGGCCGCAGTACTGTTACAGGTTGATCCTTCGGTCAATCCTGAAGGCCAGCTGTTGCTGCTCGACGAGCCGATGAACAGCCTCGACGTTGCCCAGCAGGCGGCACTGGATCGCCTGCTGCTCTCATTTTGTGAAGCCGGTATAGCGGTGGTGATGAGCAGCCATGATTTGAACCATAGCCTGCGGCATGCGCACAAAGTGTGGCTATTGCGTGAGGGTAAAATGGTGGCTCAGGGGCATCGGGATGACGTGTTGACGCCGAAGAATCTGGCCGCTGCCTACCAGATGCCGTTTCGATTATTACGGATCGAAGGGCACAGTATGCTGATAAGCCCGCTATAACATCGCGGAAAGCTTGCAATAATTCCGGGCGACAGGCTAAATTACTGGAAACAGTAAGACCGGGAGTTGTCTGAAAATGCGTTTGTGGCTTATTGCAGTGGCATGCATAGTGTTGGTGGGGTGTAGTCATAATGCCCCTCATCCGAACGCCCGGCTTTCCGATTCCATCACCGTTATCGCTCAGCTAAACGATCAGCTGCGCAGCTGGCACGGAACGCCGTACACTTACGGCGGCATGAGCCGGCGCGGCGTGGACTGTTCCGGCTTTGTACTGATGACCTTCCGCGACAAATTTGAGCTGATGCTGCCGCGCATGACCAGCGAGCAGGCAGAAATCGGCACCAAAATCGATAAAGATGACCTGCTGCCGGGCGATCTGGTGTTCTTTAAAACCGGCTCGGGGGAGAGCGGCCTGCACGTTGGTATTTATGACACCGACAACACGTTTATTCACGCCTCCACCAGCCGGGGCGTAATGCGTTCCTCTCTGGATAACGTCTACTGGCGCAAAAAATTCTGGCAAGCCCGCCGTATATAGTCTTTTCTGACTTTATCTGAAGTGAAAAATCGTGACCGTTCCCGCAAATCTGCGGGCAACGTCAACGCGGTTTACAATATCAGGTAATATCGGGAAGCATTGTGCTTTTCCCGTTAAGGATTGTTTCATGGTCACCCTCGAAGATGTTGCTGCCCACGCCGGCGTCTCCCGCGCCACCGTCTCACGCGTGGTTAACGGCGACACTAAGGTCAAAGCGCAAACCCGCATCAAGGTAGAAGCCGCGATTGCCGAACTGGGCTATTCCCCCAATCCCGCTGCCAGAGCGCTGGCATCCAGCCAGAGCCATTCGATTGGGCTGGTCACGACATCCTACACCGGGGGCTTCTTCGGCTCGCTGATGGATACGGTGCAAACCGAAGCTGAATCTAACGGAAAGCAGCTGCTGGTGACGCAGGGGCGGGGCGTAGAAGAGAACGAGCGCAATGCCATTCAGCGGCTCTATAACCTACGCTGCGACGGTCTGATCCTGCACGTGCGTGCGATAGCCGATGAGGCGCTAATTCAGCTGGCCGAACGCGGCAACAGGTTTATCATCCTCGACAGAGAGGTGCCTGCTTTAAACGCGCGCTGCGTGGTCTTCGATCACCGTCTTGCCAGCCACATGGCCACCCGCTATTTGCTGGATGCCGGCCATCTGGCGATAGCCTGCCTGCATGGTCCAACCCAGCGAACCTCCAGCCTTTTACGTCGTCAGGGTTTTCTTGATGCCATGGAGGAGAGGGATGTTACGCCGGTGGCGGTGGTAGAAGGCGAATACGATATGCCAAGCGGCTACCGGCAAACCGCGATGCTGTTAGAGAAGTACAAAATCAGCGCGCTGTACTGCTGCAATGAAGAAATGGCCGTCGGGGCAATGCTGGCCATTACCGAACGAGGTTTACGCATTCCTCTGGATATATCCCTTATTTGTTATGACAGTGGAGACCGTGCGGCGTTTGTACGCCCGGCGTTAACCAGCGTTTATTTTCCGATAGGGGATATGGCACGCTACGCAACGCGTAAATTACTTAATGAACATTGTGAGGATGAATCTTTTTTACCCTGCATCATTGCCCGGGACTCCGTGCGCAATTTGCGTTAAAAACTGGCTATGTACGGATATCCAGGATAAGCTCAAAGTTATTAAAAGATAAGCTTAAACGTTTCAGGGATGAGTGTGAAATTCACAGCGATAGCAGCTATCCGACTATTTTCGGATTGGCGCTGTATCTCTCTGCCGTCCAACCAGAAATCCGCAGGGCTGGCAAAATGATTGTTTCACTTGATAGTGTTTATTGTTCTCATCTCTATTATCGTCCGGCCGTACGGCCGGATGACAGTATTATGGGTGTCGAAATCGTCGCAAACTTCGTCGGGGCTGACGCGCCAGTACGTATTCCAACCGAGCTGTTAATCCCTCATCTTGCCCCTGAGCAGCACCTTGAGCTGTTCAGAGAAAAATTAACGGTAATAGAAGCACAGCAGGATTTCTTTATCACCCGGCAGCTTGTGGTCTGGATTCATATTAATGAAACTATTATTGATGCGTTAATTAATAACCAGAATTTATATATTCGCTTAAAGGCTTTGCCGTTTATTGAATTAACCCTCAGCGAAAGTTTTTTGGATTTAAATAGCGGGAAAACTAATTTAAGGCTGGCCTGGGCAGTGGAACGTTTTCCGCTGGTGCTGGCAGACTTTGGTGCCGGCCATGCCACGACCAAACCGGTGTTCGACGGCCTGTTCAGGCGCGTTATTATGGATCGTTTTTTTATTCAAAAACTGCTGTCGGGCCGCACCTTTACGCCTTTTATGCTGGCCATCATTGGGCAGGTTTCCCCGTTTTGTGAATCATTGCTGGTGGCCGGAATAGACTCCGCTAACGCGCGGCGTAAAGTACAGGCGCTGGGCTTTGCCGCGATGCAGGGCAAACTGTGGCCGCTTGTTCAGCCGGAATATCTGGCGTCACTTTTCCCACCTCATGAAGGTCTGATTCACTAAAGTCCCTGCTGCGTCACCGTGTTTAAAATCCATTACCGGGGCTACACTGTCGGGCGGAGGAACCATGACCAACACTTTAACTTTTCTGAATACCTGGCACGACGAGCTGCCGGGTTTCTACAACGAATTAAACCCAACGCCGCTAAAAAATGCGCGGCTGCTTTATCACAGCCAGCCGCTGGCCGATGAGCTGGGTCTCGAACGCTCTCTTTTTGATGCACAGCATCAGGGTGTCTGGAGTGGCGAAACGCTACTGCCCGGCATGCAACCGTTGGCCCAGGTCTACAGCGGGCACCAGTTCGGCGTCTGGGCCGGGCAACTGGGAGACGGTCGCGGTATTTTACTGGGTGAGCAACAGCTAGCCGACGGGCGCAAAGTTGACTGGCACCTGAAAGGTGCTGGCTTAACGCCTTACTCGCGGATGGGAGACGGCAGGGCGGTACTGCGCTCCACTATTCGAGAGTTTCTTGCCAGTGAAGCTATGCATGCCCTCGGGATCCCAACTACGCGAGCCTTAACGATTGTCACCAGCGACACGCCGGTGCAGCGCGAAACGGTTGAGCAGGGGGCGATGCTGCTCCGGGTGTCTGAGAGCCACCTGCGTTTTGGTCACTTTGAGCACTTCTATTACCGCCGCGAGCCGGAGAAAGTGCAGCAGCTCGCCGATTACGCCATTCGCCACCACTGGCCGCATTTGCAGGGGCTTGAAGAACGCTATGAGCTGTGGTTCAGCGACGTCGTGACGCGTACCGCCGCATTAATTGCCAGCTGGCAAACCGTGGGGTTTGCGCACGGGGTGATGAACACGGATAACATGTCGATTCTTGGCCTGACCATGGACTACGGCCCGTATGGCTTCCTCGACGATTACCAGCCTGAGTTTATCTGCAACCATTCGGATTATCAGGGGCGATATGCTTTTGATAACCAGCCTGCGGTAGGGCTGTGGAACCTGCAGCGGCTGGCGCAAACGCTGTCTCCGTTTATTACTGCCGATAAGCTGAACGCTATTCTGGATGGCTATCAGCCGGCCATTATGCGTGCCTTTGGCCAGCAGATGCGGGCCAAACTGGGTCTCTGCACCGAGCAGTCGGCCGACAACCAAATCCTCAGCGAACTGTTTGCTTTGATGAGCAAAGAAGGGAGCGATTACACCCGCACCTTCCGCATGCTTAGCATGACGGAACAGCTCAGCGCCGCCTCGCCGCTGCGCGATGAGTTTATCGACCGGGCAAGTTTTGACGCGTGGTTTGGACGTTATCGCGAAAGGCTTCAGGTCGAGCAGGTGAGTGATGCAGAACGCCAGCAGAAAATGCAGGCGGTGAACCCGGCCCTGGTGTTGAGAAACTGGCTGGCGCAACGGGCAATAGAAGCTGCGGAGCAGGGCGATACTCGTGAACTGGCTAAGCTGCATCAGGCATTGCTCCAGCCGTTTACCGACCGTCAGGACGACATGACGCAGCGCCCGCCTGACTGGGGAAAACGGCTGGAAGTCAGCTGTTCCAGCTGATTACTGGCGCAGACCTACCTGAGGAACCGGGTGTTCCGGATGCCGGAATACCCGCAGGTCCGCCTGATACCAGCGCTGTAAAATTTGCTCGTCCAGCACTTCATCAGGCGTGCCGTCCGCGACCATCCTGCCCTTATGCAGCAGAACAATGCGATCGGCCCACAGCGCGGCCAGGTTTAAATCGTGCAGCACAACGCAAACCGACAGCGTGCCCATTTGGGCCAGACGTCGCAGCAGGCGCAGCACGTGCTGCTGGTGGTAGAGATCCAGCGCGGACGTTGGTTCATCCAGAAACAGCCAGCCGTGGGGCTGCCCGTCGCACCAGAGCTGTGCCAGCGCCCGGGCAAGCTGCACCCGCTGCTGTTCGCCGCCGGACAGGCGACAAAAATCTCTGCCGCTCAGGTCATCACAGCCGGTTAGCGCCATGACTTCCGCCACGACGCTGGCCGTTGACTCCTGCGGCCAGGGTGCCCGGCCCATGGCGATCACGTCTTCTACCGTCCAGCTAAACGCCATATTGCTTTGCTGGCGCATCACCGCCCGTTTGCGGGAAAGGGCGTCGTTGGACCACTGGCTTAAATCATGCCCCGCCAGGGCGACCCGCCCGCTGTCCGGTTGTTGAAACCCGGTTAACAGCCGCAACAGCGTGGATTTCCCCGCGCCGTTTGGGCCAATCAGTGCGACCACTTCGCCCGGCTTCAGGCTGACGTTAACGTCGTCAATAAGATAACGATGCCCCATTTTCAGCGAAACATGATGCGTCTGCAGAATTTCGTCCATCACGCTCTCTCCTTGCTGCGGAAAATCATCGCCAGAAACCATGGCCCGCCAATCAGGCTGGTCAGCAGACCCACCGGCATTTCAGCGGGGGCGACAACCGTGCGCGCCAATGTATCGGCCACCAGCAAAAGCATCGCGCCTGCCAGCACCGAGCCAGGCACCAGCCAGCGATGATCGGACCCAAGCCACATGCGCACCAGGTGTGGTACCACCAGCCCGACAAAGCCGATAACGCCGCTGATCGCCACCGAGGCGGCAACCAACAGCGCGCTCAGAATCAGCAGATGGCGCTGGGTTGTTTTGACATCAACGCCAAGATAGTGCGCTTCTTCATCGCCAAGCTGGAGCAGGTTAAGGCGCTTAGACAGCAGCCAGATCCCTGCGGCTGCGGGCAGGATAAGAGAGGCGGTGGCGAGCAGCGTTGACCATTGAGCCTGGCCCAGGCTGCCCATACCCCAAAGCGAAAGCTGGCGGAGCTGGGTGTCGTTACTGATCCACGACAATACGCCAACCGCCGCGCCGCACAGGGCGTTGATAGCGATGCCCACCAGCAGCAGGCGAGACAAACTGTTGGCGCCCTTACGGCTAAGCAGGAAAATCGCCAGCGTCACCGCCAGGCTGCCGACAAATGCAGCTAACATGGGAGCATAAAGTGCCAAAACCGCCGGCAGGGCCAGCGGCATCACGATAGACAGACCCACCGCCAGCGCGGCCCCGCTGCTGATCCCCAGTAAACCAGGGTCAGCCAGCGGGTTACGGAACAGTCCCTGCATCACGCAGCCGGACAGCGCCAGGGCGCCGCCAATCAGCGCCGCCAGCAGCACGCGAGGCAGGCGAATGTTGAGCCAGATATCGCGCAGCGTGTCGTCATGCGCCTGCCAAAGCACGGCAACCGACAGCCGCATGGCACCGAGATTCGCGGCAATAAGCGCCATTGCCAGCAGAACCAGCCCCATCAAACACAGGGCGTGGTGAGGCAAAGGGCGGCGTATCACGGTAATTGCTCCGCTTTCTTGCGCAGGGCGAGGATCGTCTGCGGGGTATCAATGCCAAAGCCGAGCAGCGCCATGTCATCCACCACCATCAGCCGTTTGTTTTTTCCCGCAGGGGTCTGTGCAAGGCCCGGTAATGCCCAGATCTTGTCCTCGCCGCCGAGGGTTTTCACCCCGTCGGTGGTGACCAGAATCAGGTCAGGCTTGCTGGCGATGACGCCTTCCTGGGACAGCGGCTGATAGCGCTTAAAGCCCTGCATGGCGTTGTCCAGGCCCGCAGCGTGAATCGCGGCATCCGCAGCGGTTTCCTGTCCTGCCGCCATAGCGGTCATGCCGCCGTGGCTCATAATGAACAACACTTTTTTACCAAGCGGCTGGGCTGGGATCGCCGCCAACTGGTCGTGAAGCTCCTTACGCAGCTTGTCGCCTTCGGCGGTTTTACCCAGCGCGTTAGCCACGGCTGCCACTTTGGCGTCAATACTGTCCAGGCTGTTTTCGGCCGGGACGGTAACAACCTTCACCTTGCTGGACTCAACCTGTTTCAACGCCATTGAGGGCTGTGCCTGCGCGCTGACGAGTACCAGCGTCGGGCGCATAGCCAGAATACCTTCGGCGTTAAGCTGGCGCAGGTAGCCGACATCCGGCAGCTTTTTCACGGCATCGGGATGAAGGCTCGTGCTATCACGAGCCACCACATCCTGACCCGCACCCAGAGCCCAGGCAATCTCGGTGACGTCGCCACCGATGGTTACCACGCGCTCGGCCGCACCTGCCATTAACGGCAGGGCGAGGATGGCGAGCAGCAGGCGTTTCATGCCGCTAACCCTTTGCCGATCAGCGCTTCAATCTGCGTGCGCCACTGCTCTTGCTCCGGCTGGCCTTCGGTACGCTGGCCGTACAGCTGTGCGATTTGCGTGCCGTCGGCGGCAAATAGCTCAAGGCTGGTAACGTGTCCGTCGGCGGTTGGTTTGCGGGTTACCCAGCTCTCAGCAATGGTGTCACCCATCAGGTGCAGGGTGAATTCCGGGTTGAAGACGTTGACCCAGTTCTCCATCGGCACCACCTTGCGAATTTCACCGGTGAAGATCTGCACGCAGCCACGGTTGCCGACGAAAATCATGATTTCGTTGCCGTCTTCTTTCGCCTGATTCAGCAAATGAGAGAGGGCTTCGTTATCCACGCGGCAGGCCAGGTCGTCTTTCACCAGGCGGAAAGCCTGCTGGCGCGTCAACTGGTGGCGTTTCAGCAGCTGGAAGAACTGGTGCACATCGGTCATCGCGCGCCATTCGGCATCCACTTTGTCGGCTTCGACGGTTGGGGTCATCACCGCTTCTTCAACGGCTTTAATATCCAGAGCCGGGTTGTCGGTATGGATAAAGCGGGTCAGCACCTGGCTCCAGGCTTCAACATCCGTGTTGTCGGTGGTGTACACCTTCAGCAGCGCATCGCCCTGATGGTCGAAGAACTGGATGCTCTGGCGTTCACCGCGAGCCGTCTCTTCACGGACGTGGAACACGCTTGCCCACTGGTTCAGGAACAGGCGCAGATCCAGCGCACGCGGGTTCAGTACCAGCCCGGCGTGGCCGTTCAGGTGCTGGTTCTCGAAGCGGCCAACCTGCTCGTGAACCGCATATTCGTTACGGCAGATGCACTTCGTTTCCCCCACGGCTTCCAGCGCGGCGAAAATCTCTTTCACATCGCCGTTCAGGCGCCATGCGTCGTGTCCGACTCGGGCATGGGTCAGTTCCGCTTCGCTGATGTGCATCAGTTTGGCGATATCCCGGGCGTATTTCTTCGGGTGTTCTTGCTTAAGCTGGATCCAGCTGTCGTAACGCTGACTCATGAATAACTCCTTTACCATTGATAGCTCACGAAAATTTTACCGTTACGGCCATCCTGCGGGAGACCCTGCGGTGACCAGTACTCTTTATCGAAGGCGTTGCCAAACACCAGCGTGGTGGTTAAACCGCGCAGCTGCTGCTGCCCTTTATAGCTGACATAAAAATCGCTGACCGCGTAGCCCGGCTGCTGTGCATAGGAGCTGCTGATGTGGGTGGAACGCTCGGCGAAGGTGCCGACCCAGCCCACGGAGAAGCCGCTGTGCGCAACGGGGATGTCCAGGGTGGTGGTGACGGTGTCCGGGTTCAGGCTGGAAATGTACTCGCCGGTGTCTTCATCTTTACCGCGGGTGCGGTTATAGGCGGTATCCAGGCTGAACAGATCGGCGGTGTACTTCGCGGTCACGTCCCAGCCCCAGATTTTGGCTTTCGGTACGTTATAGGACATGGTGGTCGCTTTGGCGAAGTCCACGGTGGTGGAGATGTAATCTTTCGCTTTGGTGTCGAAGTAGCTGGCTTTGAACTCCAGGCCATCGTTGGCCATCGCCAGGTTGTCGAAGCGCAGACCGAAGCCGTATTCCTGAGTTTCGTTGGTTTCCGGACGCAGGTTCGGGTTTGGTACCCAGTAGTTGGTGTAGCGGGTGCCGATGGAGAAGTGTTTGGCGTCGTTATACATCTCGCCCATGGTCGGGGCACGGAACGCCTGCGCATAGGAACCAAACAGCATCAGCCAGTCGGTTGGGGTTACGGAAACTGCCCCACGGGATGACCATTTATCGGCGTCTACGTCTTTATAGCCCTGGCTGCTGCCGCTGTAGTTGTCGTAGCGCGTGCCGGCCAGAATAGAAATCGGCAGGTCGCGCAGGGTGATCTCATCCTGCAGCCAGCCTGAACCGAAGTTGATTTTCGCCTGCGGGAAACCGGTTGTCAGGCCGCCTGGAGCCTGTTCCTGACGGTAATATTCACCGCCGTAGGTCAGCAGGTTAGCCGCGAAGCTGTCGTTAAACAGGCGGCTGCGGTTTTCGAGCTTGCCGCCCTTCGTGGTCTGTTTGCGGAACTCGCCGCCCTGGTTAGGGGTTTCTGCGTTAATGCGTGCCTCTGACCAGTAGGCCGTCGCGGTGGCGTTCAGCCAGTCGTTATCCTGCGGGCCGAGATGGTACTTCAGCTGTGCATCGCGCTGGATGGTTGAGCGGTTGGTCATCGGGTTGCTGGAGGCGGTGGCATCCGGCGTCTGCGGATTCTTCGGTTCGCGCGCGCTGTTGTTGTAATAACGCAGGGAGCCGGACAGAGACTGAGCGGAATCGATATACCAGGTGCCTTTGGTCAGCAGGTTGCCAATGTTTTCGTCATTAGGTGCTGTTTCGCCATTGCTCTGACGCAGGTTACCGCGGTCGCGGCTGGACCAGGCGACAACGCCGTCCAGGTTGTCGGTGCGGCCAAAGGCGCTGGCGCCCATGCCGATGCTGTGGTCGCCGGTGCCGCCGGTGCCGAATACGCGGTAGCCGCTATTTTGGCCTGCAAATAACAGATCTGCAGCGTCTGCGGTTTCATAGGAGATGACGCCGCCCAGGGCGCCGCTGCCGTACAGCAGGGCTGCAGGGCCACGGACCACTTCAATGCGTTTAATCAACGCGGGGTCGAGGAACGTGCTGTTCAGGTGGCCGGTGTCGGTGCCCTGGCGAATGCCGTCCACCAGGGTCAGCACGCCGCGGCGGTCGTAGCCGCGCATGTTGATGTCCTGGCCGTTGGTGCGCCCGGTGCCATCGATAGTTATCCCCGGCACTTTACGCAGCATGTCAGCGGCAGAGGTGGACGTCTGGCTCTCCGGCGAATTCGCGTCGATAACGCTGACCATCATCGGGGCTTCGAAGGTACTGCGCTGGTTACCGGTGGCAACCACGGTCATCTGCTCATCTTTAGCAAAGGCGGGCAGGGCAGTAAAAACGGCTAACGTGAGTACAGACAGACGAAAACCTGCTGTGTTGGTGCAAGGCATAGCGCAACTCTCCATAAGAATAACGAAAGCGCTGGCTGCCTGGGGATGACCTGGGTGGCTGGCTAATTTCCCCTTTTGGATTTGGGGAACGGTTTGTTTAATTTATTTGGTCAGGATGAGCTTCCCGGCCTGAGTCTGGCGTAACAGATACTGCTGCCCTTCGTGCACGATAACGACACGGCCATCGGCGCCGAGCAGCGTTTTGCTGTCAACCTGACGCGGTTCTGTCCCTGTCTGCGGGCGGGCGGGGGTGAATGGTTTGTCCATACGCTTCACTCTGTTTACAAATGACAATCAGTGTAACAATGAGAATCATTATCAGAAAAAGCAGGATCGGCAGCAAGCATTATTTGTAATAATTCTGTGAATCAGGGAATTTCTCTGCGGGCACGTTGTCGCGAAGCGTAATGCTATGATATCCGGCGGGTTATTGGGCTCCCCGCCGGAAGGTTGGGTCAGAAGCGTCTGTCGATTGCCTGGGCCAGCATGGCGACCAGGGTTTCCGTATCTTCCCAGTTAAGGCAAGGATCGGTGATCGACTGGCCGTAGGTCAGCGGCTGGCCGGCGACGATTTGCTGCGTCCCTTCTTGCAGGAAGCTTTCCGCCATGATCCCGGCGATCGCCCTGGAGCCGTTGCGAATTTGCGTGCAAACATCTTCGCAGACGTCTAACTGGCGGCGGTGCTGCTTCTGGCAGTTACCGTGGCTGAAATCAATCACCAGATGCTCCGGCAGGTCGAATGCGCTCAGCGTATCGCAGGCCGCGGCAATGTCTTCCGCGTGGTAATTCGGCTGTTTGCCGCCGCGCATAATAATGTGTCCATAAGGGTTGCCGCTGGTCTGGTAAATCGTCATCTGCCCTTTTTTATCCGGGGAGAGGAACATATGGCTGGCACGTGCGGCGCGAATGGCGTCTACCGCAATGCGGGTATTGCCGTCGGTGCCGTTCTTAAAGCCGACCGGGCAGGAGAGCGCGGACGCCATCTCACGGTGGATCTGGCTTTCGGTCGTGCGCGCGCCAATCGCACCCCAGCTAATCAGGTCGGCGATATACTGCCCGGTCACCATATCCAGGAATTCTGTCGCGGTGGGCACACCCAGCTCATTCACCTGCAGCAGCAGGCGACGAGCCTGTTCGATACCGTAATTAATGCGGTAGCTGCCGTTCAGGTCCGGATCGGAAATCAACCCTTTCCAGCCGACGACGGTGCGGGGTTTCTCGAAGTAGGTGCGCATCACGATCTCAAGGCGATCCTGATGTTTTTCTCGCAGCGTTTTGAGACGGCGAGCGTAGTCCATTGCCGCATCAAGGTCATGGATAGAGCATGGCCCGACGATAACCAGCAGGCGCTTATCTTCCCCGGTAAGGATCTTTTCTATCCTGCGGCGGGCGGTGGTTACGTGCTGCGCAACGTCAGCGGAAACCGGGAAACGCTCTGTCAGCTCGGCCGGGGTCACCAGACTGTCGATGCGCGCGGTTCGCAATTCATCTGTTTTGTTCATTGGGTGTCTCAGAAATTTTGTCTTCTCTGCGGCAGATTTACCGGGAAGTGATGGGGATCACAATAAACCAAAGCTGACCGATTTCAACATTCTGCCCGCTTTGGCAAAGGGATTACCCCACCGCAGTCTGTACACCCTAGCATACACGGTTGGTCTTTTGTACTAGTTTCTTAGTACATGCGGCGATTCAGTCCCATAATATCGAGAATTTTGGTCGCCATTTCTTCCACCGAGTAGTTGGTACTGTTGAGGTAGCGAATCTGGTTTTTACGGAACAGCGCCTCGACTTCGGCGACCTCCAGACGGCACTGGCGCAGGGAAGCATAGCGGCTGTTTTCACGGCGCTCTTCGCGGATAGCGGCCAGTCGTTCGGGGTTGATAGTCAGGCCAAACAGCTTGTGCTGCAGCGGTTTAAGCACCGCGGGAAGCTGAATGTTGTCCATGTCATCGGCAATAAAAGGGTAGTTGGCGGCGCGAATGCCAAACTGCATGGCGAGATAGAGGCTGGTAGGGGTTTTTCCACAACGGGACACGCCCAGCAGGATCACCTGAGCCTGATCGAGATTGCGCATCGAAATGCCGTCATCGTGCGCCAGCGTGTAGTCAATGGCGGCAATGCGCGCGTCATACTTCATCAGGTTGCCGGGGTTAAGGCCGTGAGTTCTGTGGGCAACGGGCGTCGGGTCGAGCTTCAGCTCCTGCTGCAGCGGGGCGACCAGGGTCTGCACAATGTCCTGACAGAAACCTTCGCTCTGCATAATGATGTCGCGGATAGTGGGCATCACGATGGAATAAAACACCAGCGGGCGCACACCTGTCTGCTGGTAAATCGCGTCAATCTGCTCTTTGACCGCTTTTGCCCGACTTTCGTTTTCAACAAACGGCAGGGTAATACTGTTGATAGATACCGGGAATTGTGACATCACCGCGTGGCCAAGTACCTCGGCGGTAATTGCCGTGCCATCGGAAATACAAAATACCTGACGATCGACTAAGTTATCCATTTTTATTCCTGAACGGGGAACCGGTTTACCCAAAGCATAAAGTAAAACAAGGCATTCCGAGTAGCGCTAATCTTAATTTAAAAAGTGAAATAGCGTTTTTAAATTTAATAAACCATCGGAAATATATTCAAATCAACACTATAACCATTGGTATTGTAAGGATTATATGATAATCAATGGTTTATGAAGTGAGCGGATCTATCCGAAAATGTCATATTTTATTTTGCTTGAACGATTCACCGGTTTCATTCTCCCCCCGGAATATGCAAAGCTAAATACGAAGTCTGGTGTTTCTTGTACCCATTCATTTAAAAAAGGATTGTTTCGATGTCCAATAACGGCTCGTCATCGCTGGTGCTTTGGTATAACCAACTCGGCATGAATGATGTAGACAGGGTCGGGGGCAAAAATGCCTCCCTGGGTGAAATGATTACCAATCTTTCGGGTATGGGCGTTTCCGTCCCGAACGGTTTTGCCACTACCGCCGAGGCGTTTAACCTTTTTCTCGACCAGAGCGGCGTGAACCAGCGTATTTATGAGCTGCTGGATAAAACCGACATTGACGACGTTAGCGAACTGGCGAAAGCCGGGGCGCAGATTCGCCAGTGGATTATTGACACGCCTTTCCAGCCCGAGCTGGAAGATGCTATCCGCGAAGCCTATCAAACGCTCTCTGCCGACGATGCCGAAGCCTCCTTTGCGGTGCGCTCTTCCGCCACTGCCGAAGACATGCCGGACGCTTCCTTTGCCGGGCAACAAGAAACCTTCCTCAACGTGCAGGGCTATGATGCCGTGCTGGTGGCGGTGAAACACGTTTTCGCCTCGCTGTTTAACGACCGTGCAATCTCCTACCGCGTGCATCAGGGCTATGACCACCGTGGCGTGGCGCTCTCCGCTGGCGTACAGCGCATGGTGCGCTCCGACCTGGCTTCTTCCGGGGTCATGTTCTCCATCGATACCGAATCTGGTTTCGATCAGGTGGTGTTTATCACCGCCGCGTGGGGCCTGGGGGAAATGGTGGTGCAGGGCGCAGTGAACCCGGATGAATTCTACGTGCACAAGCCAACGCTTGCAGCGGGTAATCCGGCTATCGTGCGTCGCACCATGGGCTCGAAAAAAATTCGTATGGTTTACGCCCCGACTCAGGAACACGGCAAGCAGGTGCGGATTGAAGACGTGCCGGAAGCCGACCGCGACCGTTTCTGTATTACCCAGGAAGAAATTCAGGAACTGGCTAAGCAGGCGGTACAGATCGAAAAACATTATGGCCGCCCGATGGACATCGAGTGGGCGAAAGACGGCCACACCGGCAAGCTGTTTATCGTTCAGGCTCGTCCGGAAACCGTGCGTTCTCAGGGCCAGGTCATGGAACGCTACCAGCTGCACGCCCAGGGGCAAATCGTGGCGGAAGGCCGCGCGATTGGTCACCGCATCGGTGCAGGCCCGGTAAAAGTTATTCACGACATCAGCGAAATGAACCGCATTCAGCCGGGCGACGTGCTGGTCACCGACATGACCGACCCTGACTGGGAGCCGATCATGAAAAAAGCGGCGGCGATCGTCACCAACCGCGGCGGGCGTACCTGCCACGCGGCAATCATCGCCCGTGAGCTTGGTATTCCTGCCGTTGTGGGCTGCGGCGACGCAACCGAGCGCATGAAAGACGGCCAGAACGTCACCGTATCCTGCGCCGAAGGCGACACCGGCTACGTTTACGCTGAAATCCTCGACTTCACCGTGAAAAGCTCCACGGTGGATGCGATGCCGGATCTGCCGCTGAAAATCATGATGAACGTCGGTAACCCGGACCGTGCTTTCGACTTCGCCTGCCTGCCGAACGAAGGCGTTGGCCTGGCGCGTCTGGAATTTATCATCAACCGCATGATTGGCGTGCACCCGCGCGCTCTGCTGGAGTTCGACCAGCAGGAGCCCGCTCTGCAGGCTGAAATCCGCACGATGATGAAAGGTTATGACGATCCGGTTGAGTTCTACGTTGGTCGCCTGACCGAGGGGATCGCGACCCTGGGCGCGGCGTTCTGGCCGAAGCGTGTGATCGTGCGTCTGTCCGACTTCAAATCTAACGAATACGCCAACCTCGTGGGCGGCGAGCGTTATGAGCCGGAAGAAGAGAACCCAATGCTGGGCTTCCGTGGTGCAGGTCGCTACGTGGCGGACAGCTTCCGTAACTGTTTCGCGCTGGAATGTGCGGCCATGAAGCGCGTGCGTAACGAAATGGGCCTGACCAACGTCGAAGTGATGGTGCCGTTTGTGCGTACCGTCGCCCAGGCGAAAGCGGTTGTTGAAGAGCTGGAGCGTCAGGGCCTGAAGCGCGGTGAGAACGGGCTGAAAATCATCATGATGTGTGAGATCCCGTCCAACGCCCTGCTGGCGGACGAATTCCTGCAATACTTCGACGGCTTCTCCATCGGCTCTAACGATATGACGCAGCTTGCGCTGGGCCTGGACCGCGACTCTGGCGTGGTTTCCGAGCTGTTTGACGAGCGTAACGATGCGGTGAAAGCGCTGCTGTCGATGGCCATCAAAGCGGCGAAGAAACAGGGTAAATACGTGGGGATCTGCGGTCAGGGGCCTTCCGATCACGAAGACTTCGCGGCCTGGCTGATGGAAGAGGGGATTGACAGTCTGTCCCTGAACCCGGACACCGTGGTGCAAACCTGGCTAAGCCTCGCCGAACTGAACAAGTAACGCCCCTCTCTTATTAAAAAGAAAGGGAACCGCTCCGGTGTCTTCCAGCCGTGCATTGGGAAGCTCACCGGGGCGGCTATTATCCCCGCTTAATCAAATCCTTCATGCCGGTAATAATGGCCTCGCACCACGCCGCATAATCATGCCCGCTCGACCAGGGGGTAAAGCTCACCTCGTAGCCCTTTTCACGCAGGACGGCTTCAAGCTGTTGTGTATTACGGTAAATACCCCCGTCCGCGCCTTTGCTTTCGAAGCGGCCTGCCTGCAGCCAGAAACGAACGGGTAAACGCGGTGACTCTTGATACTGCCGGGTTAGCCAGCCCGGCATTTCACCCTCGGGCGCCCACCAGTAAGAGCCGGACAAGCTCAGCACGTTACCAAACGTCTCGGGATGACGCAGGGCAACCCAGGCAGAGGCAAGCCCGCCGTAGCTTGAACCCGCCACAATGGTTTTCCGCGCCGTAGTGGTGATGCCCAGGCGGTTAAGCCACGGCGTCAGCTCCTGGGCCATAAAATCGGCAAAGTCCGGATTGGGCGGCAGCTCTTTCTCACGGCGTTCGCCGTCCAGGCTGTCGATAAACACGGCGTTAACCGGCGGCAGGGCATGGCGGGCAATCAGGCCGTCCAGCACGTTGGCGAGATGATAACGATCCTGATACATGCGGCCGTCAAACAGCATCAGCGTCCAGCGTGCGGGCTGGCTGCCTCGCGGCCGGTAAACCGTCACTTCACGGCGGTTACTGAGCTTTTTGCTCTCAACCTGGTAACGAACCAGCGAGCCATGGCGGATGGGTTCCGAGGTAGCCTGCGGCGTAAAATAGCGGCGGGCGGTGAGGTCTAAAAGCGAGAAACGACTCCAGCGATCCCCCTGGCCCGACGGGCTGGATTGCGGATTAAGCGGGTCAGCCTGAGCCGTGACCAGAATTGCGCGGCGCTGCTCGCGAGCGGTGCCTTCGGTAAGCGGGACATCAGGCGCAAGCTTGTACTGCATCAGCGTATCAGCCGGCACTACATAGCTGCGATACCAGACATCGGACTGCGCCAGGCGAAACATCGGGTCGTGATCGCCTGCCGGAGAGCCGAGCACAAAAACGTTGCCCTGCGCGCCACGCCACAGGAAGGTAACGCGCTTGTTGTTGGCGTCTATCGTTTCGACCAGCGGCGTACCTTGCTCGCGTCTTTCCTGCCAGAACGTGTCCGTGCCTGCGCCACGGCTCAGCGCCTGCTCAAGCGCCAGCAGCGCAGGGCTTTCCGGGGATTGCATTTCATTGCGTTTGAGCGGAACCGTCTCACGAATCTGCCAGCGGAACTGCCAGCGCTTACCGGGCTCGCCGCGAAGCACCAGCGTTGACGCCTGGCCGACGGGCAGGGCAAAAAGCGGGTTATGTTTACCGTCCACCGGCCCGTTTTCCACCAGCGCGCGCCAGAGCCTGCCTTTGCTGTCAATCAGGCTGGCGTCGGTCACGCCGCTCAGCCGGACGTTAGCGTAATTCTCCCGCAGGGCCGGAAGCCCAAAGCAGATTTCACCGCTGGCATCGAACTTTCCCTCCTGCTCTCCCTGGCTGCCGGTAAAGGTGCAGGTCGCGGCCACCGCCGACGCTGAACAAAGTCCCAACATTAATGCGCTCCACGCGGCTCTCATGGCGTCCATCATTCCTGATAAAAAAGTGCATACACGCTAATGCAAATGAGATTGATTTGCAATAACATTGCGAGTCGTTGCGTTTTACGACAAAACGTAACAGGAGAGAAAGGCGAAGCTATTTCACCTCATCACAGGGGACGTTACGGTAATGCATTTTAAAAACAATAAGGTGACCCACAGCCTTTGGCTGATGGGCTTCAGTACCATGGGGATGGTTGGCGGCGTTCAGGCGCAGGAACGGCAGGGCAGCGAGGAGACTCTCGTTGTGACCGGCTCGGTGAGCGAAGATCCTTCGGCGCCGCTGAAGGGGATGGTGGCGACTAAAACGCTTTCCGCGACGAAAACCGCGGCTGACCTGGTGAAAACGCCGCAGTCGGTGTCGGTTATCACCCGCGACCAGATGAACGCCCAGGATGTGACATCCGTATCGCAGGCCCTGCGCTATTCGGCGGGCGTTTTTACGGAGTATCGGGGAAGTTCGAACCGGAACGACGAGGTTTTTGTGCGTGGCTTCAGCTACGTGCCAAAATATCTCGACGGGCTGAGCTACGGCGCAACGGCTTCATCGCAGACCGGGACGTTTGACCCGTGGCTGCTTGAGCGCGTGGAGCTGGTGCGCGGCCCGGCGTCGGTGCTGTTTGGCCAGGTGAACCCCGGCGGGCTTATCAGTATGACCAGCAAGCGGCCGACAAGGGAAGCGATACATGAAGTGCAGTTTCGCTCAGGCAACCAGCATCTGGCCGAGGGGGCTTTTGATTTTGGCGGATCGCTAAGCGACGACGACCGTGTGCTTTACCGCTTAAACGGGATTGCCCGAACGCAGCACAGCCAGGTGGCCGACTACAAAGAGCAGCGGATGGCGATTGCACCCGCGCTGACCTGGTATCCCAATGAGCAGACGCGTTTTACTTTGCTGACCAGCTACCAGAAAGATCCGAAGGCTGGCTATCGTAACTTCCTGCCTGCCGCAGGGCTGGTGACCGAAACGGCCGCAGGGTATATCCCGCGGGACTTTAACGTCAGCGATCCTAATTACGACCAGTCGTGGCGCGAGCAAACGATGGTTGGCTATGAGTTCGAGCATAGCTTCAACGACATCTTTACCTTCCGCCAGAATGCTCGCTACGCCAGCATCAAACAGAAGTATCGTTACCTCGTGTATTCCACCTCGAAGAGCGACACGTTACTTTCGCGCCGTGCGCAGCGAGAAACGCGTGATACCGATGAGTTTGGCGTAGATAACCAGCTCGAGGCGCAGTTCGATACAGGCACGTTAGGGCACACGCTGTTGGGCGGCCTGGATTACAAGTCCAACCACGACCGGCAGCAGCTTAGCCGAGGCATAGGAGCGAAATACGATATCTACTGGCCTCGTCCGGTATACGGCCTCAACGTTGATGAAAGCACTTTTAGCGCGGTCAGCGACGACCAACAAAATCTCGATCAAACCGGCGTTTATCTGCAGGATCAGCTGAGCTGGAACCGCTGGCAGCTGCTGCTGTCCGGGCGCTACGACTGGGCCGAGGTGCGAACGACGGACCGCCTTAAAGGCAAAAGCACGCAGCAGAATGACAGCAAGTTCACCTGGCGCACCGGCCTGCTTTATGCCTTTGATTTTGGCCTGTCGCCCTATATCAGCTACAGCACTTCCTTTGAACCCAACCTGCAGACTAACCGTGCGCCGGGTACCGCGCCGTTCGACCCAAGCCTGGGTAAGCAAACCGAAGTGGGCCTGAAATATCAGCCGCTGAAAGAGACGTTCATGACGTTGGCGCTGTTTGATCTTCGCCAGACAAACGTGGGGACGTACAACAGCGCGCTGGGTTGGTTCGAAAACGCCGGTGAGATCCGCTCCAAAGGGCTTGAAGCGGAGGTTCACTCCACGCTGTTTAACAGCCTCAACCTGATAGGCTCCTATACGTGGACGGATGCGGAAACCGCGAGCACCACCGTAGCCGGAACCGAAGGGAAAGTGCCGGCACGCATTCCAACGCATATGGCGTCTGCATGGGGCAGTTACACCATTCCTGATGGCGTGCTGAAAAACCTGACCGCCGGCGTCGGGGTTCGTTATATCGGTACCAGCTATGGCGATGCGAAAAATACGTTTAAAGTACCCGCTGTGGATTTGTATGACGCGATGCTGCGCTACGAGCTGGGCGAAGTGAGTCCTCAGCTGAAGGGCGCCGCCGTGCAGTTCAACGTCAACAACCTGGCGGACACAAAATATGTGGCTTCCTGCGCGTCTGATTCGGCGTGCTTCTACGGCATTGGCCGCACCCTGACCGCAACCGTCAGCTATCGCTGGTAAGGAGAATTTTTTGCGCTATCTGCTTTTGGCGCTTATCGCACTCGCTGCCCCTTCGGGGGCGGCAGTCACGCAGGATAAGCCCTACACGCTGGCTAATACTCTGGTACATAGCCTCAATTCGCCGGAGAACGGCGAGTATAAAATCATGGTTTCCTGGCCTGAAGGTAAAGCGCCGCCAGAAGGCTGGCCGGTTATTTATCTGCTGGACGGCGAATCCGTCTTCCCCGGGGCGGTGTCGCTGATGCAGCGCCTGACCTGTGAGCGCTGTCCGCTCACGCCCGGCGTCGTGGTCGCTATTGACTACCCGGGCGACAGCCGCCGGGAGCGAGACTACCGGCCAACGGTAGATAAAGTCGCGCTGGAACCTAACCCGGCAGGCGGCACTTACCCGCCCGGTGCACCAGGCGAGGCACAAAAGTTCTGGCGGTTTATTGACGCTGAGCTCCGACCCTGGGTCGCACAGCACTGGAAAATCAACCCGCAGCGGCAGGCGCTTTTTGGTCACTCGTATGGCGGCCTGTTTACCACCTGGCTGTTTATGACCTCGCCGGACGCTTTCCAGCACTTTTACGCGTCAAGCCCTTCGGTATGGTGGAATGATCGTTATCTGCTGCGGATGGCACAAAACTGGCAACCGGATGAGGGGCATACTCAGCTCTCGATTTCGGTCGGGGGATATGAACAGTCGCTGCAGCCACAGGAAGCCAGGCTGCCGGAGGCAAAACGCGCCGGACTGTTAAAACATCGCGGGCAGAGGGCAATGGTCGACGGCAACCGAGAAATGGCCAACGCGTTAATCGCTAAAGCGCCGCACCGGGTGGATTTTACGCTGGTAGAAGGGCAGAGCCACCTGACCGTTGCCCCGCTGGTTCTGCATGGTGTGCTTATTAATCACTTTGCGAAATCAGAATAAAAAAAAGCCCATCATCAAGATGGGCAAAGACTACACACAGCAATTCGTTGTTTCACTCAGGGGATTTCGATGCTTATAAATCAACGTGTTGATTCATAACCGTGAGTTAAATAGTAGGCATCTGGCTAAGTGGCGTCTCTCAGATTCGTCTCAATCGTTAACGAAAGGTAAAGAACTTACGTCAGAATAGCGGAGTGAAGGCGGTTCAATGGCTGGAATAACGAGGGAAAAACCCGTTAATGATTAGATTTATTAATCATTTGCGTTAAGTCACTGTGTCAGGAGTTAGTTCTCGCCTGGCCATATTATGCTGGCCGGATTAATCTCCGTTCACTTCCAGTCCTGTTTTATCTGTCACCACTGAATCGGTGAACGTTTCAGGTGGCATTACGCCATGCCCCTGACGAC
>NZ_JACARU010000004.1:0-98522 GCF_013386425.1 Cedecea sp. P7760
GCTGATTACATGTGTTTAATGATAGCGTCGCCAAACTCTGAACATTTCAGCAGTTTAGCGCCATCCATCAGACGCTCGAAGTCATAGGTTACGGTCTTCGCGTCGATTGCGCCTTCCATACCTTTGACGATCAGGTCAGCCGCTTCGAACCATTCCATATGACGCAGCATCATTTCTGCGGACAGGATGATGGAGCCTGGGTTTACTTTATCCTGGCCTGCATATTTAGGTGCAGTACCGTGCGTGGCTTCGAACAGCGCGCACTCGTCACCGATGTTTGCGCCCGGTGCGATACCGATGCCGCCAACCTGTGCCGCCAGGGCATCAGAAATGTAGTCCCCGTTCAGGTTCATACAGGCGATAACGTCGTATTCAGCAGGACGCAGCAGGATTTGCTGCAGGAACGCATCGGCGATCACGTCTTTCACAACGATCTCTTTGCCGGTGTTCGGGTTCTTGATTTTCACCCACGGGCCGCCGTCGATCAGTTCCCCGCCGAACTCTTCGCGAGCCAGCTGGTAGCCCCAGTCTTTGAACGCGCCTTCGGTGAACTTCATGATGTTGCCTTTGTGCACCAGGGTCACGGAATCACGGTCGTTGGTGATTGCGTATTCGATGGCCGCGCGAACCAGGCGCTTAGTGCCTTCTTCGGAGCAAGGCTTAATGCCGATCCCGCAGTGCTCAGGGAAACGAATTTTCGTCACACCCATTTCGTCACGCAGGAACTTGATCACTTTGTCCGCTTCGGCGCTGTCCGCTTTCCACTCGATGCCAGCATAGATATCTTCGGAGTTCTCACGGAAGATAACCATATCGGTCAGCTCAGGCTGCTTAACCGGGCTTGGCGTCCCCTGGTAGTAACGTACCGGGCGCAGGCAAACGTAGAGGTCAAGCTGCTGACGCAGCGCAACGTTCAGGGAGCGAATACCGCCGCCGACTGGAGTAGTCAGTGGGCCTTTGATGGCAACGCGGTAGTCACGAATCAGGTCCAGAGTTTCTTCTGGCAGCCAGACGTCCTGGCCATAAACTTGGGTAGATTTTTCGCCGGTATAGATTTCCATCCAGGAAATTTTCCGCTCGCCGTTGTAGGCTTTTGCCACGGCAGCATCCACCACTTTAATCATGGCTGGGGTTACGTCCACACCGATACCATCCCCTTCAATGAACGGGATCACTGGGTTGTGAGGTACGTTGATTTTGCCATTTTGCAGGGTGATCTTTTTACCTTCCGCCGGAACGACTACTTTGCTTTCCATTCACCTCTCCTTCGAGCGCTTCTGGTTTTTTGTTAATGATTTGTAATTTGCGGGCTCATACTACTGCAATATCAGGCTCGCGCCAATCACTCATCTTTTACGTTGGTACGACTGAATCAATTCAGCTAAAAATTGTTTAGTTATTGCCGTTTTATGAATCAAATTTCTGTGCCATCAAGAACATAACATTCATCCCTGAATAGAGGAACTTATGACAAATCAAAACGAAAAAGATTTCTGTGATGGTATTTGAATTTTGTTACATCTTCTGCAACGGACATCACCCTGATGCGCCATAACACCTCATTTGTGATAAGATTCGGGCGCAATAAACCCACCTCAAAGTCAGCCTGTAGCGCCAGGCTATGTCTTCTGTAAGGACAATAGAATGAAATTTTTGCCTTTCGCCGTCGCCACTCTTGTCGGTGTGGCCGGGATTGCGCATGCCGCACCTGTTTCATATACCTGTGAAGAATCCGCCATCACTGAAGGCCTGGAAACTGAGTGGACGGCCGTTCTCGATGTGGATTACCAGACGGGAGCGTTTCGGCAGTTCACGGTAAAAAACAAAACCTATACTGGTTTCACCATGAATACCCAGGCAGTGAACGCCTGGAACTCTATGGTTCGTGAAGACGATGCACCGGCTCTTGCTTTTTACGAGAAAGACTACAATCCCCGTAAAATTAACGGTACTTATCAAATAGGCCTCTTCGGCGTGACTCGGGGTGTTAAAGCTGGGGACGTGATAAAGATCATGCCGCCTTTCGATGAACCTGCCTATTTTTGCTACAAAAAAGGTAGCCTGAAAGATAAAATCATGACTGACCTGCGTCGTTCGCACAATGCACGCGTGACCGGGCAGTAATCCGCCACAAGAAAACTCAAATCCCGGCTTTATCCGGCTATCAACACGGCAGAGAACTTAGCACGTGAATGACAAAAGCAGTTTCACCAGAAAACCAAATTCCGAGGGGCGCCGCCCGATGCGTTCAGGCACCCGCCCTGCAACCAGACGCAAGCAGCCTGCCGGGCCAAAGAAGCTGGTTATCTTCAATAAGCCGTACGATGTGCTGCCGCAGTTTACCGACGAAGCGGGGCGCAGCACGCTGAAGGATTACATTCCTTTAGGGGGTATCTATGCCGCAGGCCGTCTCGACCGGGACAGCGAAGGGCTGCTGGTGCTCACCAATGACGGGGCGCTGCAGGCAAAACTGACCCAGCCCGGCAAACGTACCGGCAAAATTTATTACGTCCAGGTTGAAGGCGAGCCAACGGAAGAGGCGCTGGCAGCCCTGCGTAGCGGCGTTGAGCTGAACGACGGTCCTACGCTTCCGGCAGGGGCCGAGCTGGTTGCAGAGCCGGAATGGCTGTGGCCGCGCAATCCGCCGATTCGCGAACGCAAGGCTATTCCCACCCGCTGGCTGAAAATCACGCTTTATGAAGGCCGCAACCGCCAGGTTCGCCGCATGACCGCGCATGTTGGCTACCCTACCCTGCGACTGATCCGCTATGCGATGGGGGATTTGACCCTCGACGGCCTCGAGCCGGGCAGCTGGCGCGAACTCCCACTCACCTCCGCGTAAGGAAAGCTCATGTTCAAACCTCACGTCACCGTGGCCTGCGTTGTGCAGGCCGAAGGCCAGTTTTTAGTCGTCGAAGAAACCATTCAGGGTAAGGCACTGTGGAACCAGCCCGCCGGGCACCTCGAAGCCGACGAAACGCTGCTCGAGGCCGCCAAACGCGAGCTGTGGGAAGAAACGGGTATTACCGCCGAGCCGCAAAGTTTTATCCGCATGCACCAGTGGATTGCCCCGGACAACACGCCGTTCTTGCGCTTCCTGTTTGCTATCGATCTGGACAAACAGCTGCCGACCACGCCGCACGACAGCGATATTGACCGCTGCCTGTGGCTCGATGCCGAAACCATTATAAATGCAACAAACCTGCGCTCGCCGCTGGTGGCGGAAAGCATTCGCTGTTATCAGCAGGAGCCGCGTTATCCCCTGTCTATGCTGGGGGCTTTTAACTGGCCGTTTACAGAGGGTGTCAAGTAGCAGGCTGCGTGATAGAATACGCCGCTTTCAAGTTCAATGTCGTGAGTCTCTCCATGTCTGATAACAGCCAGAAAAAAGTGATCGTCGGGATGTCCGGCGGTGTCGATTCCTCCGTCTCCGCTTACCTGTTGATGCAGCAGGGTTATAAGGTGGAAGGCCTGTTCATGAAGAACTGGGAAGAAGACGATGGCGAGGAGTACTGCACCGCAGCGGAAGATTTAGCCGATGCGCAGGCCGTTTGCGACAAGCTGGGCATTGAACTGCACACCGTTAACTTTGCCGCAGAGTACTGGGACAACGTGTTCGAACTGTTCCTCGAAGAGTACAAAGCCGGGCGCACGCCAAACCCGGACATCCTCTGCAACAAAGAGATCAAATTTAAAGCCTTCCTCGAATTTGCCGCAGAAGATTTAGGTGCCGATTACATCGCCACCGGCCACTACGTGCGTCGCGCTGACGTAAACGGGAAAAGCCAGCTCCTGCGCGGCCTGGACGGCAACAAAGACCAGAGCTACTTCCTTTATACTCTCGGCCACGAGCAAATCGCCCAAAGCCTGTTCCCGGTCGGCGAGCTGGAAAAACCGGAAGTGCGCCGCATTGCCGAAGAGCTGGATCTGGTCACCGCGAAGAAAAAAGACTCCACCGGTATCTGTTTCATCGGTGAACGCAAGTTCCGCGACTTCCTGGGCCGCTACCTGCCTGCACAACCGGGCAAAATCCTCACCGTGGACGGCGAAAGCGTAGGCGAGCACCAGGGATTGATGTATCACACCCTCGGCCAGCGTAAAGGCCTCGGTATCGGCGGCACCAAAGAAGGATCTGAAGATCCGTGGTACGTGGTCGATAAAGACGTCGCCAACAATATTCTTGTCGTCGCGCAGGGCCATGACCATCCGCGCCTGATGTCCGTTGGGCTAATTGCCCAGCAGCTGCATTGGGTGGATCGCGAACCTTTAACCGCACCGCTGAGCTGCACGGTAAAAACCCGCTACCGCCAGACGGATATCCCCTGCACGATTACTCCGCTGGATGACGAACGCATAGAAGTGCGCTTTGAAGAGCCGGTGGCCGCCGTTACCCCAGGCCAGTCCGCGGTGTTCTACCTCGGCGAAGTGTGCCTCGGCGGCGGTATTATTGAGCAGCGTTTGCCGCTCGTCAGTTAATTACACACAAGGACGCAGCCCTGTGGCTAAAAACTACTACGACATTACTCTCGCGCTGGCCGGCATTTGCCAGTCAGCCCGTCTGGTGCAGCAGTTAGCCCATCAGGGTCATTGCGACAGCGACGCGCTTCACGTCTCGCTCAACAGCGTGATTGACCAGAATCCGGGTTCAACCCTGGACGTTTTTGGCGGCAGCGAAGCTAACCTTAAGCTCGGGCTTGAAACCCTGCTCGGCGTGCTGAATGCCAGCAACCGTCAGGGCCTGAACGCCGAGCTGACGCGCTACACGCTTAGCCTGATGGTGCTGGAGCGTAAACTCCACGCCGCCAAAGGCGCGATGGACACGCTCGGCAACAAAATTAACGGCCTGCAGCGCCAGCTGGAACACTTCGATCTCGAGTCCGAAACGCTGCTGAGCGCCATGGCCGGGATCTATGTCGACGTCATCAGCCCGCTTGGCCCACGTATTCAGGTCACCGGCTCCCCTGCCGTGCTGCAAAGCCCGCAGGTGCAGAGCAAAGTGCGTGCCGCGCTGCTGGCCGGTATTCGTGCCGCCGTGTTGTGGCATCAGGTTGGCGGTGGCCGCCTGCAGTTAATGTTTTCTCGTAGTCGCCTGACCACTCAGGCCAAACAAATTCTCGCTCATTGTTAACCTCTCAGGAGTTGTTATGGAATTATCCTCACTGACCGCCGTTTCCCCCGTTGACGGGCGCTACGGCGACAAAGTCAGCGCTCTGCGCGCTATTTTCAGCGAATTCGGTCTGCTGAAATTCCGCGTACAGGTCGAAGTACGTTGGCTGCAAAAGCTGGCCGCGCACGCAGCGATCAAGGAAGTTCCTGCTTTTGATGCGGACGCAAACGGTTACCTTGATAAAATCGTTGCGGAGTTCAGTGAGGCTGACGCCGCGCGCATCAAAACCATCGAGCGCACCACCAACCACGACGTGAAGGCGGTTGAGTACTTCCTGAAAGAGAAAGTGGAAGCTATCCCTGCCCTGCACGCGGTATCCGAGTTTATTCACTTCGCCTGTACTTCCGAAGACATCAACAACCTGTCCCACGCGCTGATGCTCGACACCGCACGTAAAGACGTGGTGCTGCCATACTGGCGTAAAATCATCGACGCGGTGAAAGACCTTGCCGTGCAGTATCGCGACATCCCGCTGCTGTCCCGTACCCACGGCCAGCCTGCGACGCCGTCCACCATGGGTAAAGAGATGGCAAACGTCGCTTACCGCATGGAGCGCCAGTTCCGCCAGCTCGGCAACGTTGAAATTCTCGGCAAAATCAACGGCGCGGTCGGTAACTACAACGCCCACATCGCCGCTTACCCGGAAGTTGACTGGCACCAGTTCAGCGAAGAATTCGTGACTTCCCTGGGCATTAAGTGGAACCCGTACACCACCCAGATCGAACCGCACGACTACATCGCCGAGCTGTTTGACTGCATCGCACGCTTCAACACCATCCTGATCGACTTCGACCGCGACGTGTGGGGCTACGTGGCCCTGAACCACTTCAAGCAGAAGACCATCGCCGGTGAGATTGGTTCCTCCACCATGCCGCACAAGGTGAACCCGATTGACTTCGAAAACTCCGAAGGCAACCTCGGCCTGTCCAACGCCCTGCTACAGCACCTGGCCAGCAAGCTGCCGGTCTCCCGCTGGCAGCGCGACCTGACGGACTCCACCGTGCTGCGTAACCTGGGCGTGGGTATCGGCTACGCGCTGATCGCCTATCAGTCCACCCTGAAGGGGGTGAGCAAGCTGGAAGTGAACCGCGATCGTCTGCTGGACGAGCTGGATCACAACTGGGAAGTCCTGGCAGAGCCTATTCAGACCGTGATGCGCCGCTACGGCATCGAAAAGCCGTACGAGAAGCTGAAAGAGCTGACCCGCGGCAAGCGCGTTGACGCCGAGGGCATGAAGCAGTTCATCGACAGCCTCGAGCTGCCGGAAGAAGAAAAAACCCGCCTGAAGGCCATGACGCCAGCCAACTATATCGGCCGCGCCACCACCATGGTTGACGAGCTGAAGTAATCTTAAGGCCCTCTTCGGAGGGCTTTTTTTTGCCTTCTGTTTGCCCCCCACCCCGGCCCTCACCCTAACCCTCTCCCTCCGGGAGAGGGTTAGGGTGAGGGCCTAAGCCGTATTACATTGTTGACTCAGCGTTAATGTTCATGAGGGCATTGTTTATACGAGGTTTATTCCCTGTCATGAATAATTAGCGCTAAACTATCAATACTATGAATAGACTGGGGAAATACGATGCGCGTTCTGGTTGTGGAAGATAATGCCCTGTTGCGCCATCATCTGAAGGTACAGCTGCGTGAAGCGGGCCATCAGGTGGATGCGGCCGAGGATGCCAAAGAGGCAGACTATTTCCTGAATGAACATACGCCGGACATTGCGATTGTTGACTTAGGGCTGCCGGACGAAGACGGCATGAGCCTGATCCGCCGCTGGCGCAGCCACGATGTCACCATCCCTATTATGGTGCTGACCGCCCGCGAAGGCTGGCAGGATAAGGTTGAAGTGCTGGGCGCCGGGGCCGATGACTACGTCACCAAACCTTTCCATCTGGAAGAAGTTGTCGCCCGCATGCAGGCGCTGATGCGCCGTAACAGCGGCCTGGCCTCGCAGGTGATTTCCCTGCCGCCGTTCCAGGTGGACTTGTCCCGCCGCGAGCTGTCGATCAACGACAACCTGATCAAGCTCACCGCGTTTGAATACACCATCATGGAAACCATCATCCGCAACGCCGGGAAAGTGGTCAGCAAAGACTCGCTGATGCTGCAGCTCTACCCGGACGCCGAGCTGCGCGAAAGTCACACTATCGACGTGCTGATGGGCCGTTTACGTAAAAAAATTCAGGCTGAATATCCGCAGGAAGTGATTACTACCGTGCGCGGCCAGGGCTACCGATTCGATCTCCACTAAATGTTGAAAATTTTTCGCCACATTCTGCCCCTCTCGCTGCGGGTTCGCTTCTTACTGGCTACCGCCGCGGTGGTGATGGTGCTGTCCCTGGCCTACGGCCTGGTGGCGCTGGTCGGCTACAGCGTCAGCTTTGACAAAACCACTTTCCGCCTGCTGCGCGGCGAAAGTAACCTGTTCTATACGCTTTCCAGCTGGAAGGACGGCAAACTGCAGGTGGATTTGCCCGACAACATCAGCATACAAAGCCCGACCATGGCGCTGATTTACGACGAGCACGGCAAGCTGCTGTGGATGCAGCGCAACGTCCCGGACGTGGTGCAGCAGATCCAGAAAGAGTGGCTAACCGGCAACGGTTTCCACGAGCTGGAGGCCGACTACGCCACCAGTAGCGCCCTGCTGGACAACGATAAAGACCGCCTCGCCCAGCTGAAAGACATGCACGATGACGAAAGCGACGACGGCTACGAAATGACCCACTCGGTGGCGGTGAACCTTTACCCCGCGACGCCGCGCATGCCCGCGCTGACCGTGGTGGTGGTCGACACCATTCCTATTGAGCTGAAGCGCTCTTACATGGTGTGGAGCTGGTTTATCTACGTCCTGCTGGCCAACCTGCTGTTGGTGGTACCGCTGCTGTGGCTGGCCGCCTGGTGGAGCTTACGCCCGATTCAGGAGCTGGCTCAGGAAGTGCGCGAGCTGGAAAAACACGACCGCGACAGCCTCAACCCGGAAACGACCCGCGAGCTGACCAGCCTGGTTCGTAACCTGAACCAGCTGCTGCGCACCGAGCGTGACCGACACGACAAATACCGCACCACGCTGACGGACTTAACCCACAGCCTGAAAACCCCGCTCGCCGTGCTACAGTCGACCTTGCGTTCGCTACGCACCGACAAGATGAACGTCGAGCAGGCCGAGCCGGTGATGCTGGAGCAAATCAGCCGCATCTCGCAGCAGATTGGTTACTACCTGCATCGCGCCAGCATGCGCGGCAACAGCACGCTGCTCAGCCGCGAGCTGCATTCCGTTGCGCCGCTGCTGGACAACCTGTGCTCCGCGCTGAACAAGGTGTACCAGCGTAAAGGCGTGAACATCACGCTGGACGTGTCGCCGGAAATTACTTTTATTGGTGAGAAAAACGACTTTATGGAAGTGATGGGCAATTTGCTGGATAACGCCTGTAAATACTGCCTGGAGTTCGTGGAAATCACCGCCCGCCAGACCGACGACACGCTGCACCTGATCGTGGATGACGATGGCCCGGGTATACCGGAAAGCAAACGCGCGATGGTCTTCGACAGGGGCCAGCGGGCCGATACGCTGCGCCCTGGCCAGGGCGTGGGGCTGTCGGTTGCCAGAGAAATTGTCGAGCAGTACAACGGCGAGATCCAGACCAGCGCCAGTATTCTGGGCGGCGCGCGCATGGAAGTTATTTTCGCCCGCCAGCAGCCGGAACAGGATGAAGGGTGAAATAGTCCCGTAACCCGGCTCGCCATCCGTTATAATCCGTGTCAGGCTCCTCCATCTGCAGGAAGACAATAATATGGATTATCACCTGGATTTAAACTGGCCCGACTTTATTGCACGCTACTGGCAAAAACGCCCTGTGGTTCTGAAGCGTGGCTTTAAAAACTTCATCGACCCTATTTCACCGGATGAGCTTGCCGGTCTTGCCATGGAAAACGAGGTGGACAGCCGCCTCGTCAGCCATCAGGGCGGTAAATGGCAGGTCAGCCACGGCCCGTTCCAGAGCTACGATCACCTCGGCGAAAACAACTGGTCGCTGCTGGTGCAGGCCGTGAACAACTGGCATGAACCTTCCAGCGCCCTGATGCGCCCCTTCCGCGCCCTGCCCGACTGGCGCATTGACGACCTGATGATCTCCTTCTCTGTGCCAGGCGGCGGCGTTGGCCCGCACCTTGACCAGTACGACGTGTTTATTATTCAGGGCGTGGGCCGCCGCCGCTGGCGCGTGGGCGAAAAAGTCGCCATGAAACAGCATTGCCCGCACCCGGACCTGCTCCAGGTTGAGCCGTTCGACGCCATCATCGACGAAGAGATGGAACCGGGCGACATTCTGTATATTCCACCTGGCTTCCCGCACGAAGGCTATTCGCTGGAAAACGCGCTGAACTACTCCGTGGGCTTCCGTGCGCCAAGCGGCCGCGAGCTTATCAGCGGCTTTGCTGACTATGTGCTGCAGCGTGAGCTGGGCGGCCTGCGTTACACCGACCCGGACGTGCCTGAGCGCCAGCATCCGGCGGATATTCTGCCGCAGGAAGTCGACAAGCTGCGCGGCATGATGCTGGACATCGTCAACCAGCCGGAGACCTTTAACAGCTGGTTGGGTGAGTTTATTACCCAGTCCCGCCACGAGCTGGACGTCGCGCCGCCGGAGCCACCTTATCAGCCGGATGAAATCTACGATGCGCTGCAACAGGGCGACAAGCTGGTGCGCCTGGGCGGCCTGCGCGTGCTGCGCGTAGCCGGTGAGGTGTACGTGAACGGCGAGAAGCTCGACAGCCCGCATCGCCCGGCGGTGGAAGCTCTGGCCAGTCATATCAAACTGGACGCCGGGAAGTTAGGTGACGCGCTGGAAGATCCTTCCTTCCTGGCCACGTTGGCCGCGCTGGTGAACAGCGGTTACTGGTTCTTCGAAGACTAAAGACCCGCCCCGCCTTCATCGTTTTTATTACGGCGAAGGCGGGATATTCCCGCTTACACTATGACTCTCTCACGCCGCATCCAGCCGCCAGCCCTGTAACAGTTGCACATGCACCGTTTGCTGCACCGCCAGCGGCGCAGAATGAAACGCGCTCAGCGCCTGCCCGTCCTGTAAACGTAGCTCCAGCAGATACCGCTCTCCCTGATAAATACAGCTTTCGACGCTGGCACTCAGCCCGCTATCCGCGACCTGAACATGCTCGGGACGAACCAGCACCGGCACGGTTTTACGGCTCGCCGGATGAGCAAAACCCTCATGCAATGCAGGCAGATCCAGCTGCTGTGCTCCGGGCGATACGCCAAGGGAGAGCACGCTGCCTTTGCCAATAAACCGCGCCACCCATCCATTTTGCGGCTGCTGATAAAGCTGCTGCGGCGTGCCCCACTGCATCAGCTCGCCCTGGTGCATCACGGCAATATGGCTGGCGAGCGCCATCGCCTCGGCCTGATCGTGCGTCACGTAGACAAAAGTCGCCCCCGTGCGGCGGTGAAATTCGCGAAAAGTTTGCTCCATCGTGGCGCGGAGGTGGCGGTCAAGGTTCGCCAGCGGCTCATCGAGCAAAACCACCTGCGGCTCCGAAACCAGGCAACGAGCCAGCGCCACCCGCTGCCGCTGCCCGCCGCTAAGCTCCTGGGGCGAGCGCCCAAAGTACGCCCCAAGCTCCACGACTTCCAACGCCTCCATCACCCGCTTCTGGCGAGTGGCGCCGTTAATCTTACGCAGCTTCAACGGGTAGCCGACGTTTTCGCCCACGGTCATATGCGGCCACAGGGCGTAGGACTGAAACACCATGCCCATGTCACGCTGTTCCGGCGGAACGTGGGTGGCGCTGTCCGCCAGCAGCTTATCGCCCAGCAGCAGACGACCGCCGCTCAGCGCTTCAAGGCCAGCCACAATCCGCAGCGTGGTCGTTTTACCGCAGCCGCTGGGGCCCAGCAGCGCGGTAAAGGCCCCTGAAGGGATCGTCAGACTGAGATCCTTCACTACGGCCTGCTCGCCAAAAACTTTGCTGAGCTTGTCCAGCCTTAGCTCTGCCATGGAATGACTCCTTTCGGTAAATACCGCCCCAGCGCGCCCAGCAGCAGCATCACCACGGCCACCAGCATCACCACCAGCACGGAAATCGCCGACGCCATGACTTTGTCGCCGCTTTCGTCGAGGTTAAAAATGACCACGCCGAGGGTTTCTTTCCCGGCGCTCCAGAGCAGCGCGGAAACGGTCAGCTCGTTCACCGCCGTGAGAAACACCAGCAGCGCGCCGGCAAAGGCCGCCGGGGCCAGCAGCGGCAGGACAATGTGGCGTAACCGCCGGGAGGCGTCGGCCCCCGCCAGGCTCGCGGCCTCCTCCATCGCCGGGTCCAGCTGCAGCATGCTGGTGTGAACCGGCTTCAGGCAGACGGTAAGAAACCGGGCCAGATAGGCGAAGAAGATAATCGTCAGCGTGCCGCTGAGGCTGACGTTCAGCAGCGGCAGCGGGCGCGCAAACAGCAGAATGCAGGCGATGGCCAGCACCACGCCGGGCAGCGTGTAGGGAATATCAATCAGGCTGTGCAGCCAGCGCAGCGGCCGGCTGGGGCGGCGCACCAGCAGCCAGGCCAGCGGCAGGCTCAGCGCCATCAGCAGCGCGGCGGCACCGACTGACAGCAGCATACTGTTGGTCAGCGCCCGCCAGGTGGCGCTTTGCTGGTCAAAAATGGCGCGCCAGGCGGTAAACGTCAGCGTGTCACCGTTGAGCGGCACGCCCAGCGTGGGCACCAGGGAAGTAGTAATCAGCGCCAGCAGCGGGGCCACCAGCATCCCGCCCAGCACGATCGCCAGCAGGATCTCCACCGCCAGCCGCCCTTTGCCTGCAGCAAAACTTGCCGCTCGCCCCGCCATGCCGATCAGCGGCAAAGCGTAACGCCGCTGCATAATCCCCTGCAGCGTCACAATGGCGACGGCCAGCACGCCCATCAGCACCGAGAGCGAGGCCACCTCGTTCAGCATCGACGGGCCAAAGCTGGAGAGCGTCTGGTAGATGTAAACGGGCAGCACGAAATAGGAGATGGGGATGCCGAGCATCGCCGGGATCCCAAAGTTACCGAGGGCGGAAACAAAGGCCAGCGCCGCCCCGGCCCACAGCGCGGGTCGGCACAGCGGCAGGATGATGTCGATGAAAACCCGCCCAAGAGAAGCGCCGTTCAGCCGCGCCGCCTCAATCTGTTCCTGGGGCAAACTTTGCAGCTGCGTGCGCAGGGTCAGAAACACCAGCGGCGCGTGCTGGATGCCGAGCAGGAACGCTATCCCCTCGGCGGAATAAAGCGGGTTGGTACTGCCAAAACCCGGTGCCAGGCCGAGGCTGTTGAGCAGCACGCTGCCGGGCCCGAACAGCTGTAGCCAGCTCAGGGCCGTGACCTGCGGCGGGATCATCATCGGCAGCATAAAGAGAAACGCCCATGCCTGGCGGCCACGGATGTTCATCAGCCCGAGGCAAAAGGCAAACAGGCTGCCCAGCAGGAGGGACAACAGCGCCCCAAGGCCGCTGGTGTACAGGCTATTCCACAGCGCTATCCAGGTGGTCGGGTTGCTGAGCACGCGCCCCAGGCTGCTGTGGCTGCCCAGCCGCCAGTCCAGCAGCGCGGAGGCCAGTAATTGCAGGCTGGGGAGCAGGCTCAATAACGCAATGACGACGATAAGCAGACGCAGCAGCCCTTTCATCAGGCTGCCGTCGTCGGGGCGGGACAATGCCAGGCCAGGCATCAATCAGCGGCTACCGAACAGGTCGGCAAATCGCTTTTTGTTCGCTTCGGTGTCCGCCAGCGCCTGGGCGGCATCAAACGGCATGATTTTGATGCTGTCACGCGGCGGGAAGCCCTGCGGCACCGGCAGGCTCGCATCGGCAGGCAGATAGCCCTGTTTCAGCACCAGCTCCTGCCCCGCCTTAGAGAGCACGAAGTCGATAAACGCTTTCGCCGCTTCGGGATTTTTAGCGCCCTTCATCATCGCCACCGGCTCGGTGACAATGCTCACGCCCTCGGTCGGGAATACAAACTCAATCGGCGCGCCCTTGGCCTTCTCGCGGATCGCCATGTAATCGACCAGTACGCCATAAGCCTTGCTGCCGGAGGCAATGGCGTTCATCACCGCGCCGTTACCGCTCTGCGGCATCGCCCCGTTGGCCTTCAGTTTTTCGTAGTATTGCCAGCCCAGCGTCGGGGCGCCCATAACTGCGGCCTGATGGATCTGCGCCGCGCCGGAATACAGCGGGCTGGGCAGCGTGGTCATGTTCTTCAGCTCGGGTTTGAGCAAATCGAGCCACGACCCAGGTTTGACCGGGGCTTTGCTGTGATACGCAATGCCGGTGGTGATCAGCTTGGTGCCGTAATAATAGCCGTCTTTGTCATACAGCTGGGCATCGAAGCGCGTGGCTTCGGGTGACTTGTAAGCCGCCAGCAGGTTTTGCTGCTTGAGGGATTCCATCGTCACGCTGTCGGCAATCAGCAGCACGTCCGGCACTGCCCCCCCGGCCGCCATCTCCGCCTGTAAACGGGCGGTCAGCTTGCTGGTGCCGTCGCGGATCCATTTCACTTCAATGTCCGGGTTCGCTTTTTCGAAGGCGCTGACGGTGGTCTGCGCATCTTCATTGGGCTGGCTGGTGTACAGCGTTAAGGTGGATTTAGCCAGCGCAGAAGCGCTCATGACCGCCAGCATCACCATCAGCAACACATGTTTTTTCGTCATTTTTTGTCCCTTTTTTCCGTTGCGACGATTAAAGCAGCCGAATCTGACAAGAGTGTGACCAGAACCAAACAAAGCAAAGCAAAGCAAAGCAAAGCAGGTCTTTTGGACCAACGGGATAAGTAACCCCTCTGGACCGCCGATGATAAAAAATGGCAATCTGATCGCCCGCTGACCATACTTTAAAAACATTAATAGGGACATTGAGAATTTTCCCATGAGCAAATCGCTGCCTGTTTTCCTCGCCACCTTCTTGCTATTTATCGGCCTGTTTCTGGCACCCCAAAGTACCCTTGCCGCACAAACCGAAGGCCAGGAGCCCAGCCTTAAGGAAATTGCCGGGCAGTTAAAGCAATATAAGACGCAAATAGACAACATTAAGCAGCAGGTTTCCCAGACCAATACCGACAGCCGGCTGATCAAGCTGTTCGACACCACGCAAAAGCTGGGCGTGGAGGTCGATAACCTGGCCGCCCTGCTGCAGCCGATGCATGAGAAAGTCCAGGCTCAGCTGCAGGTTCTGGGGCCAGCGCCGGAGTCTGGGGCGGGAAATGAAACCGCCAGCGTTTCCCAGCAGCGCAATGCGTTAAACAGGGACAAAAAGCAGATTGATGAGGCGATCGGCACCTCGCAAACCCTGCAAACCAATATCCGCGCGCTGGGCATTCAGATTAACGATCTCCGCCGCACCTATTTTAAGTCGCAGCTGACGTCCAACAGCGGCAGCATGCTAAGCGGCACCTTCTGGCTGCAGGAAGCCGACACCCAGGCCGTGGATATCCAGCGCTTCAACGACTTCTGCCAGCAGCTGCTGAAAACCTGGCAGGCGGCCTGGGAGCCAGAGTGGTTCTGGGGCACCTTCTGGCTGCTCGTGGCCGCCGCCGGGATTGCGTTCTCAGGCTGCTATCTGATTGACCGGCTGCTGGTGTGGATCAATATCAGTTATTTGCCGGATGGCCGCCTGCGCCGCAGCTTCAACACGCTGGCCAGCACGTTAGTGACCATGTTTACCATTATGCTGGCGCTTTCCATTGTGAAAAGTGCTTTTTCGCGGGTGGCGGAGTTCTCTCCCCAGGTGAGCGATTTTGTCGACGGCTTCTTCCAGCTGGCCGTGTTCTGCTCGCTAATTTATGGCGCAGGCCGGGCGTTTCTTTCCCTGAAACGCCCTTCATGGCGGCTGGTGCAAATCGACGACAGCGTGGCCGAAAGCGTGCGTTACTTCCCGCCGCTGCTGGCGATTCTGGGCCTGCTTATTGGCTGCCTCGATCTCTTTAATAATACGATTGGCGCCAGCCTCGGGACCACGATCCGCGCCAACGGGCTGATTTCCGCCGTCATGGCCAGCGTCCTGCTGGTGATGATGGTGCGCGTGCAGCACGCCCACCGCCGACTGGAAAAAGAAGGCGAACCTGCCGAGAAACGTTCCCGGCTCGATGCGCTGGTCTGCATGCTGATCATGCTCGCCTCGCTGGTGATTCTGGCGTCGCTGCTGATCGGCTACATCGCCTTCGCCCGCTACCTCACTTACCAGATGATCTGGTTCAGCATGGTGCTGATGGCGTTTTATTATCTGGTGACCTTCGCCACCGACTTTTTCGCCGCCGTTTTTTCACCGCACACCGCCACCGGCCAGGCGATGAAAAAGTCGCTGCGGTTTAAAGACCGGCACCTTGAGCAACTGGCCGTGGTGTTTACCGCCTTCACCAAATGCACCCTGCTATTAATAACCATCATCGCGCTGTTTAACGGGACCTTTGGCACCACTACCCCGAGCCTGCTTATCAGCAAACTGGTGACAATTTTAAGCGGCGACGGGCTGAAGCAGCTGCACATCGTGCCCGGCAATTTACTGAACGCCGTGCTTTGCCTGGTTATTGGCCTGTACATTCTGCGCGTGACCCAGCGCTGGCTCAGCCAGGAACTGCTGCCCAAAACCATTACCGATATCGGCATTCGCGCCTCGCTGATCACGCTGTTTACCAACGTCGGCTACGTGCTGCTGATCCTCATCACCCTGGCCGCGCTGGGCATTCAGTGGAACAACCTGGCCTGGATTGTCAGCGCCCTGTCGGTGGGGATCGGCTTTGGCCTGCAGGAGATTGTGAAGAACTTTATCTCCGGCCTGATCCTGCTGACGGAACGCCCGGTCAAGGTCGGCGATATGATCGGCATCGGCGGCATTGAGGGCGACGTGCGGCGGATCAACGTGCGTGCCACGGAGATCCAGCTCAGCGACCGTTCGACGATGATCGTCCCCAACTCACAGCTGATTTCCCAGAACGTGCGCAACGCCACGATGGGCAACGCGCAGGGAGTGGTCACCATCGCCCTGACCTTCCCGACCAATATTGACCCGGAGCTGGTGCGCGATTTGCTGCTCAGCGCCTATCAGGACTATGAGGTGATCCTGCCGACGCCTGCGCCGTATGTGCGTTTCAGCCAGCTAGGGCCGGAGGGCATTATCCTGAGCGTGACCGGCTACGTCGCCAGCCCGCGCATGGTCGGCGCCAGCAAAAGCGAACTGCTGTTTAATATCCTCAAGCTGCTGCGCAAAAATGAGGTAAATCTTTCCAGCCCGCAGGAAGTTGTTTTTATGAAGCAGCGGGCGAAAGCTTTAGACGATGACGATGAGTTTTCTTCATAGGGCTGGCATGGCTGACGAGCCGCTTGCCTGATTCTCAGGTTCCCTGCCCGCCTTCGCCGTGCTTTATCACGACGAAGGCGGGAGCACCTCTGATCTTCCACCTTTAACAGCTCAATGAGATGCGGCGGCGGCGGATGCTCTAAAACCACTCTCAGCACGCTAAACCCTGCCAGCAAACGCCCCGCCAGCGCGAGATATTCAGCGTGGTTATCTATTTCGATTAATTCATCCACCCGGCAGCGGCAAATATGCAGACATGAAATAAATCGTCCTTTGCGCCTAGAGGCATTTTTAATAAGGCTGCGATGTCCTCAGCAATAATCGTTTGATCCTTCGTCATTTCCGTGTGCGTGAATGTGTTACTATCGGCGTTAGCCATAATGTGACTCCGTATAAGTTACGTTGTGGTTAGTCCTCGTCTGGTATTGGTGTACCTTTCAGGGGCGAATTTTTTCTTCGGTTACCTTTGATTGCTTCTTGGTTATTATCCTCTGTTTTTTGTACTGGATAAGTCAACAGTGGTTTGTCGGATAATTATTGGAAACTAAAAAAATTCGAGGGGGATCTCGGAAATATGATAACTGGGGAGTTGGGTTTCATTGAGGAATGTCTTTCACTTCCGTTACTCTTTTGAGTGCTATTTAACTCTCTATATTTGTGATGCGGGATAATATCTAAATATTGTCAAATAAATACTATTCCCATCCCAACTCACTGTATGTCTTTTTATCCTGCTCAGGAAAATCCGTTGTATATTCCCCCCAACCGCGAAAATGATAGTACTGCGTCATGGCTTCAAAGTGGGAAACAGCCTCGCAGGACCAAACCAATCTGGAGCCTGGTTCGAGCAATCCGCGAGCGGAATCGCCTTGCTGACCTGCAAGGCAAAACAGGTCCTGTCCGTCTTCATTTGTCCAAAGTTCATGTATCATCAAATATGCTTCCAAATTTTAAGGTAACTTATCAATCATAAGAGCGGTTCATTGGCTATATTTATACCAGAAAATCGCTGAAATGAGCGTTAACATTAAACTACATAATCAGCCACGGAAAGAGTATGACATTGTTTGAAGAATGTAGGGCTGCACTTAAAGCCGATTTTACGATTGTTGAAGGCGAACCACTGAATCAGGCTATGGATATTTTTCACCAATACCCATGGCAAAACGGAAACATCGCATGGTCCAAAATTAATTTCAGTGATTATGAAATCACGAATATGCTGCTGAGCGACATGACATTGAAGGACATGCCTGTTTTTGACATCACGGATGATACAGACATCCCCGTTTTAAAACCCAGCCAAGTTTGGTAGTTGACAATATCTATGATGTGATGGCGCTGTCTCCTAAACTATTTATACTTAATGAAGAGGTGATGATGAGGCCGTTGCTCTCAGATGATTTTTTGAGGATTAGTGTTGATGAAGAGTAGAGTAAGAAACATTATTATCCCCCCTTTAATTTTAAATAGTCATTTATTACAGCAACAAACCACATTGTTATATGAACCACAATCATCATAACGATGAGTGCTCAAATAAAAAACAATAAATATATAACCTCGGTGGCATTAGCTCAGTTCCAAGTTCCCCTGAGATAGAAAAATCAGCATAATTGATGTAGTAAAAATAGTACCTACCAATATTAGTGGTTGGAATCCAATCGAATTTACTCAGTTTTTTCTATATATTATCCACAGTTAGCTCTGAGCAAAATCAGAAATCACCTGTACTTATGGTAAGTCAAGCCACGACAGGATAGCGGTCAAGGCAATGACAATTCAGTGCAATTTCCAAGACCAGTATGGTTTGAATCTTGCATAGCGAGATTTCGATGAGCACACATATCGACTTAAATGAAAACACAAAACCTTCACAATGGATACTTTTTTTTCGAAGAGATGAACTGACCTTTAAACATATCACAGAAGGCTCTTCCTAGAGGGGGGGTATATGTTGACTTAAATTAATAACACAGCATGCCTATGATAATATTTATTGTTAAACTTTACTTAAGAGAGTATTTTTGATGAGTGTAGAAAGCAAAAGTGTTCAGAATTTATTTTCGATGTATAAAAATGGGGATTTCATAGTAAATCGCAGGTACCAAAGGAAGCTTGTATGGTTAATGGAGGAAAAAGAGAAATTCATAAATTCATTGCTACATAACTACCCAATACCAATGGTATTAACATCTAGGTTTATAGATACTGAAAACAATGGATATGAGATACTAGATGGACTCCAAAGACTAAATGCAATTACATCGTTCATAGAAAATGAATTTGCTGTTAGTGGTAAGTTCTTTGATTTATCATCTACGGCACAAACCCTTGAGCTTCTCAAAAATGGATTAGTCCAACAAAAAAATCCTACTTTGAGCATAGAAGAGTGTTCTAACATATTGAACTATCCAGTGCCTATATCTGTAACTCAATATAAAGACAGTGAGTTTATTGATGAAACATTCCGAAGGATAAATACAGGCGGCAGGAAATTATCAAAACATGATATCCGCCAAGCTGGTGCTTTAGGTGAATTTCCAATTCTAGTTAGTAATATTGCATCATTTGTTAGAAGGGACAAATCAAGAACAAATTTGGTGAATCTTTCAAATATAAAATCAATAAGTATTAGTAATAAAAAAATGAACTATGGCATCAATATAAATGATGTTTTTTGGGTTAAAAATGGCATTATAAACCACGAAAACATTAGATGTTCAAGAGATGAAGAACTAGTTGCGTATTTATTAAGTTACATTCTCGACAAAGATAACTCATCTACATCATCTATCTACTTAGATAAAGTCTACGATACAAACTCAAGTGAAGCCGCATCTTTAACCACAAAAATAAATGCTTATGGTGTTGAAGAGTTAACCAATCGAGTTAAACATATATTCAATCAAATTGAAAAAGTATTTTCTCTGAACGCTAACACCCCATTCAATAAGCATTGCTACAAAGAAAAAGCTTTAAATTCAGCAATGACTTTTCAAATAATATTCCTGTCCTTTTACGAACTAATAATAAATGACAACATGGAAATAGCTAATTATAAAAAAATTCATGACTCATTACATCACTGCTATGATAAATTATTCAGCAAGACCTTGGAAGGCAATAGCAAATGGACAAACAAAGATAGGCAAACTCTAATAAGTGCACTGTCTGGGTTGTTGGTTAAAAACATGAAAAAATCAGGTGAGGAAAAGTTCCCTCATGGTAAAAAAGTTGAGAATTTAGAAGGTATACTGAACGAATCTTCAGTAGAGCAAACCTATTATGACTTTAAATCCGGATTAGTTCAAACTAGTCCACCCAAGAACTATATAAATACAAAAACCCTAAGTAAAATAGTCAAAACCCTAACAGCAATGATAAATACTTATGATCAAGAGTGCTCAGTACTAATTGGTGTTGCAGAATCAAAAGAAGGTGCAGAAAATCATAAGGCTGCATATGGTAATAATTATATAAAATATAGCAACTTCTACATTGTGGGCATTGCTGATGAGGCAGTAAAAAGCCACAAGTCAATAGATGCCTATCTAAACAAGATCATTTACTTAATAAAGAATGAACCCATTAGCGATGAGATGAAAAGACAATTGGTTGATAAGATTAAGCCATTCAACTACCACGGCAAGGAAGTATTAATAATTAATGCAGAGAGAACAAAAAAACCAGAGACTTATGACAAATCGCTTTACATCAGAGAAGGGTCAAATTTAGAACCAGTTGAGGTAGGAAGCGCTACTTTCTACTCATTGCTTGAAAAATTCAAGTAATATGCTAAATAGCCGCGCTGTAAAAGTGCAGCGTGGCTAATCCCTAATTCAACATTTAATGAAAAACCCGATATTTCAGTTGAGACTAGTACTGTTTTCAAGGAGGGGAGCAGTCGCCAACACATCCAGAAATTAGAAATATCAGGATATGTAGAAGATTTTTCATGCTGAATAAGTTCCTTTTTAAAAGGGGCGTCCTGCCCCTTCCCTTTCAATCACTCAAAGCAAAGCGCCTAATCATCCCGCCTTAGCCGTCAGCTCAGCAATACGCACAATCACCGCCACCGCCTTCTCCATCCCTTCCAGGGTCACGAACTCGTGCTTGCCGTGGTAGTTATAGCCGCCGGTGAACAGGTTCGGACACGGCAGGCCTTTGAAGGACAGCTGGGCGCCGTCGGTGCCGCCGCGGATCGGCTTCATGATGGGCTCGATGTCGCAGTCGCGCATCGCCTGCTGGGCGACTTCGACAATATAAGGATGCTCGGCCACCTTCTCGCGCATGTTGTAATAGCTGTCTTCTATTACCAGCTCGATATAGCAGTCCGGGTGCAGGCCTTTGCCGACCTTTTGGGCGATATCCATCATCCGGCGCTTGCGGGCTTCGAACTGCTCGCGGTCGAAGTCGCGAATGATGTAGTGCATTTCGGCCCGGTCGACGGAGCCTTTCATGGTGTTCAGGTGGTAGAAGCCCTCGTATCCTTCGGTGCATTCCGGGCTTTCGTCCGCCGGGACTTCGGCGTGGATGCGCGCCGCCAGCGACAGGGCGTTAACCATCACGCCTTTGGCCGTGCCGGGGTGCACGTTGTTGCCGACGATTTTGATGGTCACTGAAGCAGCGTTGAAGTTCTCGCTTTCCAGCTCGCCCACGCCGCCACCGTCCACGGTGTAGGCCCACTCGGCATTAAAGGCTTCGACATCGAAGAAGTGCGCGCCCTTCCCGACTTCCTCGTCCGGGGTGAAGGCCACTCGGATATCGCCGTGAGGCACGTTTTTGCCTTTTAATACCGCCAACGCGGTCATGATTTCCGCCACGCCCGCTTTGTCGTCCGCGCCCAGCAGGGTTTTGCCGTCGGTGGTGATCAGCGTCTGGCCCATTAACTGGTGCAATACGGGGAACATCACCGGGGAAAGGATCTCATCGCCGATGCCGAGCGCGATGTCGCCGCCGCGGTAGTTCTCGACGATCTGCGGGTTCACGTTTTTGCCGGTGAAGTCCGGCGCGGTATCAACGTGGGAGATAAAGCCAATGGCCGGGACAGCGTGCCCGACGTTCGACGGCAGCGTGCCCATCACCGTGCCGTGGTCGCTGAGCATGACGTCCACCAGCCCCAACTGCTCCAGTTGCTCTTTTAACAGGCGCAGGAGCTTCCATTGCCCTTCGGTGCTCGGCACCTGCTTAACGCCGGGCCTGGATTGCGTGTCCAGAGAGACATACTGCAAAAAGCGCTCAAGTAATTTATCCATTTAGCCACCCTCGTTTTTAGTGACATCAATTATCAATAAGCCGCAGAAGGCAAATATTGCGTCAGGTCACTTTTAGTCGGTAACGGAAAAAAATAGTTTTCCCGGAACGTGACAAAGCCTTCGTTAAACTTACCCTTAACCGTAGACGATAACGGCCAGGCTTTGTGGCCATCGGGATTGGCGATCCCCTCGCTTTGCCGTAGAATGCCTGCCCTTACTCAACGTGCCAAAACCCAAGGTGGTTAATCACAAACCCCGTATCCTCCGCTCCGGATACGTCATTTATGGGACAGCGTAAAAAATTGAATAAACAGCCACGTTCGCACGCCATGCTGGTCAACCTGGCAGGCGTCGCCAAGAGCTTTGATGGTAAATCTGTAATTTCTGACTTCTCTCTCACCATTAATCATGGTGAATTCCTGACGCTGCTTGGCCCCTCGGGCTGCGGCAAAACCACCGTACTGCGCCTTATTGCCGGACTCGAAAACGTCGATGCCGGGCACATCACGCTCGATAATCAGGACATCACCCACGTGCCCGCCGAGCACCGCCACGTGAATACCGTGTTCCAGAGCTACGCCCTTTTTCCGCACATGACGGTGTTTGAAAACGTCGCCTTTGGCCTGCGGATGCAGAAAACGCCTGCGGCAGAAATCACGCCGCGCGTGACCGAAGCGCTGAAAATGGTGCAGCTGGAAGAATTTGCCCAGCGCAAGCCGAGCCAGCTTTCCGGCGGCCAGCAGCAGCGTGTCGCCATCGCCCGCGCGGTGGTGAACAAGCCGCGCCTGCTGCTGCTCGACGAGTCGCTGTCGGCGCTGGACTACAAGCTGCGCAAGCAGATGCAGAACGAACTGAAAGCCCTGCAGCGCAAGCTCGGCATTACGTTTGTGTTCGTCACGCACGATCAGGAAGAAGCCCTCACCATGTCCGACCGCATCGTGGTGATGCGCGACGGCAGGATTGAGCAGGACGGCACGCCGCGAGAAATTTACGAAGAGCCAAAGAACCTGTTTGTGGCGAGCTTTATCGGCGAGATCAACATCTTCGACGCGACGGTTATCGAGCGCAGCGACGAGCAGCGCGTGCTGGCCAACGTCGAAGGCCGCGAGTGTCATATCTTCGTCAGCAAGCCGGTTACCGCCGGGCAAAGCCTGAAGGTGCTGCTGCGCCCGGAAGATTTGCGCGTGGAAGAGGTTAACGACGCCAGAGAAGTGGACGGGCTGATTGGCTACATTCGCGAGCGCAACTATAAAGGCATGACGCTGGAGTCCACCGTCGAGCTGGAAAACGGCAAGATGGTGATGGTCAGCGAGTTCTTTAACGAAGATGACCCGGACTTCGACCATACGCTTGATCAAAAAATGGCGGTGACCTGGGTAGAAAGCTGGGAGGTTGTGCTGGCAGATGAAACGCTCGCGTAAATTCCAGAATGTGGTAATTGCCACCGTGGTGGGCTGGCTGCTGCTGTTTGTCTTCCTGCCCAACCTGATGATCATCGTCACCAGCTTCCTGACTCGCGATAATGACAACTTCGTGAGCATGGTCTTCACGCTGGATAACTACACCCGGCTGGCCGACCCGCTGTATGCCGAGGTGCTGCTGCACTCGCTGAACATGGCGGCGATAGCCACGCTGGCCTGCCTGGTGCTCGGCTACCCTTTTGCCTGGTTTCTGGCGCGGCTGCCGGCAAAGGTGCGCCCGCTGCTGCTGTTCCTGCTGATTGTGCCGTTCTGGACCAACTCGCTGATCCGCATTTACGGGCTGAAGATTTTCCTCAGCACCAAGGGCTACCTTAACGAGTTCCTGCTCTGGCTCGGGCTTATCGATACGCCAATTCGCATTATGTTCACGCCCGGCGCGGTGATTATCGGCCTGGTGTATATCCTGCTGCCGTTTATGGTGATGCCGCTTTACTCCAGCATTGAGAAGCTGGACAAGCCGCTGCTGGAGGCGGCGCGGGATCTCGGTGCCAGCAAGCTGCAAACCTTTATCCGCATTATTCTGCCGCTGACCATGCCGGGGATTGTCGCCGGCTGCCTGCTGGTAATGCTGCCCGCGATGGGGCTGTTCTATGTGTCGGATCTGATGGGCGGCGCGAAGAACCTGCTGATTGGCAACGTGATTAAGAGCCAGTTCCTGAACATCCGCGACTGGCCGTTTGGCGCGGCGACGAGCATTACGCTGACGCTGGTGATGGGCCTGATGCTGCTGGTTTACTGGCGCGCGGCGCGCCTGCTGAATAAAAAGGTGGAACTGGAATGATCGGACGCCTGCTTCGCGGCGGCTTTATGTCCGCCATTTACGCTTTTTTATATATTCCGATCATCATCCTGATCGTGAATTCTTTCAACAGCTCGCGCTTCGGCATTAACTGGCAGGGGTTTACCACGAACTGGTACAGCCTGCTGATGAATAACGACAGCCTGCTGCAGGCCGCAAAGCATTCGCTGACGATGGCGGTGTTTTCCGCCAGCGCCGCCACGCTTATCGGCTCGCTTACCGCCGTGGCGCTGTACCGCTACCGCTTTCGCGGCAAGCCGTTCGTCAGCGGGATGCTGTTTGTGGTGATGATGTCCCCGGACATCGTGATGGCTATCTCGCTGCTGGTGCTGTTTATGCTGCTGGGGGTTTCCCTCGGCTTCTGGTCGCTGCTGTTTTCCCACATCACCTTCTGCCTGCCGTTTGTGGTGGTCACCGTCTATTCCCGCCTGAAAGGGTTCGACGTGAAGATGCTGGAAGCGGCGCGTGACCTGGGTGCCAGCGAGCTCACCATTCTGCGCAAGATTATTCTGCCGCTGGCGATGCCTGCCGTGGCGGCGGGCTGGCTGCTAAGCTTTACCCTGTCGATGGACGATGTGGTGGTATCTTCGTTCGTGACCGGGCCGAGCTATGAGATCCTGCCGCTAAAAATTTACTCGATGGTCAAGGTCGGCGTTTCGCCGGAAGTAAACGCCCTGGCCACCATTCTGCTGATGCTTTCGCTGGGGCTGGTGATCGCCAGCCAGCTGATTCTTCGTGATAAAACTCAACCTCAGGGGACGTTAAAATGAAAAAATGGCCACGCCACCTGCTTGCTGCGGGCGCTCTGGTGCTCAGCCTCGGCGCCGCTCATGCCGACGACAGCAAGACGCTTTATTTCTATAACTGGACCGAGTACGTGCCGCCGGGCCTGTTGGAACAGTTCACCAAAGAGACCGGCATCAAGGTGATTTATTCGACCTACGAGTCGAACGAAACCATGTACGCCAAGCTCAAGACCTACAAAGACGGCGCGTACGACCTCGTGGTGCCCTCCACCTACTTTGTGGCGAAGATGCGCAAAGAAGGCATGATCCAGAAGATCGACAAAAGCCAGCTCAGCAACTTTAAAAATCTCGACCCTGACATGCTGAACAAGCCGTTCGATCCGAACAACGACTACTCCATCCCGTATATCTGGGGCGCCACGGCGATTGGCGTGAACAGCGAAGCCATCGATCCGAAGAGCATCACCAGCTGGGCCGACCTGTGGAAGCCGGAGTATAAGCAAAGCCTGCTGCTGACCGACGACGCGCGCGAAGTGTTCCAGGTGGCGCTGCGCAAGCTTGGCCTGTCCGGCAACACTACCGACCCGAAAGAGATCGAGGCCGCTTACCACGAGCTGCAAAAGCTGATGCCCAACGTGGCGGCGTTCAACTCCGACAACCCGGCCAACCCGTATATGGAAGGCGAAGTAAACCTGGGCATGGTGTGGAACGGCTCGGCCTATGTGGCCCGCCAGGCCGGCACGCCGCTGGAGATCGTCTGGCCGAAGGAAGGCGGGATTTTCTGGATGGATAACCTGTCGATTCCGGCCAACGCCAAAAACGTCGACGGCGCGATGAAGCTGATCAACTTCCTGCTACGCCCGGACGTGGCGAAACAGGTCGCGGAAACCATCGGCTACCCGACGCCAAACCTCGCAGCCCGCAAGCTGCTGCCGAAGAACGTGGCGGAAGATAAGTCGTTGTACCCGGATGCGGAAGTGATTAAAGCCGGAGAATGGCAGAACGATGTGGGTGACGCGAGCGCGCTGTATGAGTCTTATTATCAGAGGTTGAAGGCGGGGCGATAGGTCTAACTTCGCCAACCCTCACCCCGGCCCTCTCCCTGGAAGGGAGAGGGGGAAAACAATTGATTTATGCTCGATTAAGTTCCCCTCCCCTTTGGTGATGCGGGGAAAACAACTGACTTGTGCTCGATCTAGTTCCCTCTCCCTTGTGGGGAGAGGGTTAGGGTGAGGGGCTCAGAAGAACTACAACCCCTTCAAAAGCTTATCCACAAACTCCGGCACCACCTGGCTCGCCAGCCCGTAATGCTTCTCTTCAAACTCGCTGCCGACCTGGCTTGGCTCCAGGTTCAGCTCCACGGTGTGTGCCCCCTGCAAACGCGCCTCGTGCACAAAGCCCGCTGCCGGGTATACGTGCCCGGAAGTGCCGATGGCAATGAAGTAATCCGCGGTGGCAATCGCCTGATAAATTTCGTCCATGCCCAGCGGCATTTCGCCGAACCAGACGATGTGCGGGCGCAGCGCGGCAGAGATCTGGCAGCAGTGGCAGCGGTCTTCCGGAGTAATATCGCCCGTCCAGTCCAGCACCTGGCCGCTGCTGGCGCAGCGAACCTTCAGTAACTCGCCGTGCATGTGGATGACGTTTTTACTGCCCGCGCGTTCGTGGAGGTTGTCGATGTTCTGGGTGATCAGCACGAAGTGGTCGCCGAGCGCCTCTTCCAGCTTCGCCAGCGCCAGGTGCGCGGCATTGGGCTGAATTTCCGGTTGCTGGAGCTGACGGCGGCGCTCGTTGTAAAACCTCTGCACCAGCGCCGGGTCGCGGGCAAAGCCTTCCGGCGTCGCCACGTCTTCTACGCGGTGCTCTTCCCACAGCCCGTCGGCGGCTCTGAAGGTGCGAATGCCTGACTCGGCGGAGATCCCCGCCCCGGTCAGTACGACCACTCTTGGTCTGTCCATCATTTCCGGCCCCAACCTGTCTCTGAAAAAGATACGCTGACGCAAACGTTGGCGCAGCAGGCGTTTGTTCTTCCGAAACCGGCTGAGCCGGTGTTGACGACGAGAAAGCATGACTTACTCCGTGTAGTGGAGGAATGCCGCGCCACGCATACCGCCTGCGTCACCGTGGCGCGCCTGTTCAATACGCGGCACTGCGGCAACCGGCAGCAGGTACTTCGGCAGGCGCTCCGGCAGTTGGGCGTAGATATCGCTAAAGTTAGACAATCCTCCGCCAATCACCACCAGATGCGGGTCGATTGAGGTCAATAAATTGCCGAGGCAGGCGGCCAGCAGCTCCAGGAAGCGGTCCACGTGCTCGATGGCCTGCTCGTCTCCCTGGCGGTAACGGGCAATAATTTCTTTCGCGTCCAGCGGCTCCTGGTAGAAGTGCTGCCACAGCCAGGCAAAGCCGCGCCCGGAGAGGTAGTTTTCGATACAGCCGTTTTTACCGCAGCCGCAGCGGGTGAAGGGAATGTCGCGCCCGAGGATTTCCAGCGCGTCCACCGGCAGGCGGGTATGGCCGAATTCGCCGGTGATGTAGCTGCGTCCGGTGACCGATTTGCCGTTGACGATGATGCCGCCGCCAACGCCGGTGCCGAGGATCAGGCCCATCACTACCGGGTAGTTAAGGAATTCGTCGTCCCAGGCTTCGGAAAGCGTAAAGCAGTTGGCGTCGTTGTCGATGCGCACGTCGCGCTCAAGCATGGCGCTGAGGTCTGCGCGAAGCGGTTTGCCGCTGGCGGCGGGAACGTTCGCGGCGTAAAGCGTGCCGTCGTCGGTTTCCGGCATGCCCGGAATGCCGATGCCTACCGAACCGCGGCAGTTAAACTTCTCGTCGGCCTGCGCCACCAGCCCGGCTACCGCGTTGAGGAAATTTTCGTAACTGTCATGAGGAGTAGCAACCCGGGCTTCCCAAAGTAAACGCCGCTGCTGGTCGTAAACGCCGAGTGCAATCTTAGTGCCGCCGATATCAAATCCGTAATACATCGCTGCTCCCAAAAGTTAATTAATATTATTGTCCGCTTAGCACCCTTGCCGGATCGATATTGCTTGCGCGTCGGGCCGGGTACCAGCTTGCCAGAAGGCTAAGGACCAGCGCCGTTACCAGGACGTAAACCACGTCCAGCCAGTGCAGCTCAGAAGGTAAGAAATCAATGAAATAAATATCACCGGACAGGAAATTGTGCCCGATGAGTTTTTCAATCACGCCGATGATGTTGGTCAGCTGCCATGAGGCAAGCACGCCGACCACCACACCGCTGACGCTGCCCAGCAGCCCGGCCAGCAGCCCGTACCAGACAAAAATAGCGCGGATCAGGCCGTCTTTGGCCCCCAGCGTACGCAGCACCGCGATGTCGCTGCTCTTGTCTTTCACCGCCATGACCAGCGTGGAAACGATGTTAAAGCAGGCAACGCCGATGACTAATACCATCGCCAGGTACATGATGGCGCGGATCATCTGGATGTCACGGTACATATAGCCGTAGGTGCCGATCCAGCTTGAAATATAGACGTAGGAATTGGTGGCTTCGCCCGCGTCATGCACCAGCTTTTGCGCATTAAAGACGTCGTCTACCTTGATGGAGATCCCGGTGACGCTGTTGCCCATATCCAGGTAACCCTGCGCATCCTGCATCGGCACCATCGCCAGGCTGTGGTCAAGCTGGCCGCTGAGCGCCAGAATACCTGCCACCTGAAGACGCACGCGCTTAGGCTGCATCAGCTTGGTGCCGCCGTCATTGTTGGGGATCATGATAGACACCCAGTCGCCCTGCTTCACCTTGAGCGCGTCCGCAACGCCTTTGCCCATGATGATTTGCTGCTGCCCGGCCTTGAAGTTTGCCCAGGCATTGTTCTGGACGTATTGCGGCAAGGCGCTCAGGCGAGTTTCCTGAGCCGGGTCAACGCCCTTTACTTCTACTGCACGCAGGTTCGCCCCGCTCTCCACCAGCCCGGTAAAGCTGATATACGGCGCGGCGGCCAGGATACCTTTTACTTTTTCAACTTTAGGCAGCACGTCCTGCCAGTTGGTAAACGGCTGGTTGACCGGCTTGATATCGCCGTGAGGCACCACGGCAAGAATGCGGTTTTTCAGCTCGCGCTCGAAGCCGTTCATCGCGCTCAGGCCGACAATCAGCACCGCCACGCCCAGCGCGATGCCGAGCGTGGAGATAACCGAAATCAGCGAAACCATGCCGCTGCGGCGACGCCCGCGGCTAAAACGCAGGCCAATCAATAAAGAAAGCGGGGAAGCCATTACTGCGCTCCCATCAAGGTCAGCTCGTGGGTCAGGCGGCCATCGCGCATTTCCAGCTGGCGGGACATACGCTTCGCCAGCTGCAGGTCATGGGTGACGACGAGGAAAGCTGTGCCCTGGCGCACGTTCAGCTCGCCCAACAGCTCGAAAATACTGTCGGCGTTGCGCGCATCCAGGTTACCGGTTGGCTCGTCCGCCAGCACCAGGCGCGGGTTATTCACCAGCGCACGGGCAATCGCCACGCGCTGACGTTCACCGCCGGACAGTTCAGAAGGTCGGTGGCTGCTGCGGTGATCCAGCCCAACGGCGGCCAGCATCTCCAGCGCGCGCTGCTGAACTTCTTCCGGCTTTTTCTTGCCGATAAGCAGCGGCATCGCGACGTTTTCCAGCGCGGTGAAATCCGGCAGCAGATGGTGGAACTGATAAATAAAGCCCAGCTCGCGGTTACGCAATTCCGCCTTCGCCGCCGACGAGAGTTTGCTCATCGCCTGGCCGTTGAATACCACGTCGCCGGAGGTGGGCGTGTCCAGCCCGCCCAGCAGATGCAGCAAGGTACTTTTGCCGGAGCCGGAGCTGCCGACGATCGCCATCAGTTCGCCCGCATTGATGCTGAAGCTGACATCGTGCAGCACATCCGTTTGCACCTTGCCTTCCTGATAGCGTTTGCACAGGTTGTCACACTGCAACAGGACAGAATTACTCATAACGTAAAGCCTCAGCGGGTTGGGTCGCGGCGGCGCGCCACGAAGGGTAAAGCGTGGACAGCAGAGCAATGGCCATCGCCACAATGGCAATTACCACAACCTGTAACGGCTCGATAGCCACCGGCAGTGCCGCGCCATCGAGCAGAATACCGATTACCGGCATTAAATTATTCAGCTGGCTGGCAAGCAGCGCCCCGAGCAAGGCCCCGAGCAAGGCGCCAATCACGCCCGCGCCCGCGCCCTGAACCATAAACACCGCCATTATCTGGCGGCGGGTCAGCCCCTGGGTTTGCAGAATCGCCACTTCGCCCTGTTTTTCCATCACCAGCAGGCCAAGCGAGGTAATGATGTTAAACGCGGCGACGGCGACGATCAGGCTCAGCAGCAGGCCCATCATGTTTTTCTCCATGCGCACGGCCTGGAACAGCTCGCCTTTACGCTCGCGCCAGTCTTTCCATTCGGTGCCCTGCGGCAGCGTTTGCTGGCTCAGCACGTCGACTTTGAGCGGCTCGGCAAGCCACAGGCGCCAGCCGGTGATATTCCCCGCCGGGTAGCGCATCAGGCGCGAAGCATCCTGCTGGTTAACCAGCATCTGGTAGCCGTCGACTTCACTGCTTGCCGCAAAGGTGCCAATCACGGTGAACAGACGCTGGCTCGGCAAACGCCCCATCGGCGTGAACTGGCTGGCGGATGGCACCATGATACGGATAGTTTCACCGCGCTTAACGCCCAGTGAACCGGCAAGCTGCTCGCCGAGAATGACGTTGTACTTGCCGGCCACCAGGTCGGCCTGCTTGACGTTGACCAGGAACGGAGAAAGCGGGTCTTTTTCGTCCGGCTCAACGCCCAGCATCACGCCCACGCCCACGCTGCGGGCGCTTTGCAGCACCACGTCACCGGTGGTCAGCGGCGCAATACGCGTCACGCCCTGAAGCTTCAGGGAATCGGCGGGAAGTTGTTGAGGATTGATGGAGCCGGACGGCGAGGTGATCAACGCCTGCGGCATCAGCCCCAGGATGTTGTTTTGCAGCTCGCGCTCGAAGCCATTCATTACCGAAAGGACCGTGACCAGCGCCATAACCCCGAGGGTGATGCCAATCGTCGACAGCCAGGAGACGAAGCGGCCGAAGCGGTCCGCTGCTCGCCCACGCATGTAGCGCAGGCCTATAAATAACGCGACAGGTTGATACATGAAGTCCGTCTTGTTGCGGGTTGCCTAAGCAAAGATCCTGGAAGTATACGACACCTCCCCGGCCAAATGAATTCCATCGCCTAAATTATTCCCGTTACTTCTCAAGTGCCTGCAACTTTTCCTAAATTTACCAAATCAGCGCCAAAAACAGACAATTGAGGTCGTGATCGCCTCGATTTAACACCAGGATAACAGGCCAATCTTTACTGGAGCCCGTAACGACGTGGATATGGCATGAAGAAAAAGCAACTCTGGATCAACCAAATCAAAGGATTATGCATTTGCCTGGTGGTTATCTACCATTCGGTGATTACGTTCTACCCTCACCTCACCGCCCTCGGGCCAGGCCTGAATCAGTACGTAGCCAAGCTGTGGGTTTACCTCAATCTCTACCTCGCCCCCTTCCGTATGCCGGTGTTTTTCTTTATTTCCGGTTACCTGATAACCCGCTATATCCATGAGGTCAGGTGGCGAGACAGCGTGGATAAACGGCTGTGGAGCATTTTCTACGTGCTGCTGCTGTGGGGCCTGATTCAGTGGGTCGCGCTCACACACCTCAACCAGTGGCTGGCGCCAGATCTCGAGCGCAACCCGGCGTCTAACGCCGCCTACGCCGACTCGCTCGGGCAGTTCGCTATCAGTATGGCGAAGGCCAGCACCAGCCTGTGGTATCTCTATGCCCTGCTGGTCTACTTCGTGATATTTAAAGCGCTGCGCCGCTACCGCATTCCCGTCCTGATGGTGCTGATGGGGATCAACGTGGTCATCGCCTTTGCGCCGTTGCCCTGGTGGGGGCTGAACAGCGTGGTGCGCAATATGGTGTATTACGGTCTGGGCGCGTGGTTTGGCCCTTTGCTGATGGCCTGGATGAAGGACTTCCGCTTTTCGCAACACCCGTTTAGCTGCGCCGCCGTAGCCGTGGGATCGCTGGCACTTTATTTTGTGAACGTGCCGCTGGTGATTTCTCTGGTGTCGATCGTGGCTATCCTGCGCGTGTTCTACCTGCTGAACGGCTGGCGCGAAGCACGAGAAGACGGCTTCCTTAACGTTGTCGGCTCCAACACCATCGCCATCTATACTACGCACCGCATTTTGATTGAGGCGTTGAGTCTCGTCATGCTGGCTAAAATCAATGCCGGTGATTTTTCCGACTCGCTGGTGCTGGCGATTCTGCTGGTCTATCCGTTTGTCAGCCTCGGCATTTGTACGCTGGTTGGCCTCGGCTTCCGCAAACTTTCCGTGGCGCTGTTCGGCGACCTGTTTTTCTCGCCTCCCGCCCAAATCGCCGCCCGTTCCTGAGTATCATGGCAGCCTGCTTCGGCGGGTTGCTTTTTCATGGATTAAGCCTGGGCATCGCGAGTAACGGCTATCGGTATTGCCGATGTGTCCTGCTGCGCAGCGGGTTGCGGCACTTTGCGATATTTATCCAACAGGTGAATTTGAATTTTGCGAAGCCGATCGCCGTTCAAGCGATAGAAGCGGAAATAGAGCACCAGGGTGATGGCAAAGAACACTGTCGGCAGCGCAATCATGATGAACTGCATCCCGAGAATGGTTTCGGCAGACTGGGCGACGTTAGGTACATAGCCAATCACGCCAAGCACTACCGCGATAAAGAAGGCCGAAAACGCCGAACCCCCCTTTACCACCATCGTCTGCACCGCATAGGCAATACTTTCACAGCGCACGTTAAACTTGTACTCGCCGTAATCAACGGTATCAGCCACCATAATCACCTGTAGCACCCAGAACAGCGCGGTACCGACGTTAAGGAATACGCCTGCAAGGCAGATAACCAGAACATTGGCAGAGCCAGCCAGCGCCATCAGCAGCAGCACGCCACCGCTGACTATCGGCAGAACCGAAGCCCCAGCCCACAGGATTCGGCGGGACAGCGTTTTCGCCAGCCGCGGGAACAGTACCAGAGTGATCAGGTTCGCCGCCCCGGCATACGAGAGATAGTACGGGAACAGATCCGCGTTGCCGACAACATAGGTGAAATAGTAAATGGCAAAGCCGGTAATGACATTGGACGCAACGTTGTAGGCCAGCGCCATCCCCAGCAGGCACGAAAGCTGGTCATTTTTGTAGATCAGGGCGAGAATCGATTTCAGCGACAGCCGGCTACTGTCCGCCGTGGCCTCGCTGTCTGACGAGTACACCTCATGGACATTACGCAGCGTGACAATTGTTGAGCTGATGAAGAAGGCGATCAGTACCAGCGTGAACATCTGAAAACCAAATCCACGGTCCGCACCGCCCACAGCGTTCACGAACGGCAGCGTCACCCCGGCGGTCACGAACCCGGCCAGGCTCGCAAAAAAGCGAGGAAACGGCACCAGCTGTTCGCGTTCGTGTTTATCGAGGGTTATGGTTGGCACCAACGACCAAAATGGAATGTCCATCAGGGTATAGGTCGTGCCCCACAGAATGTAGGTGACACAGACAAACACCACCTGCGTCGTGCCTTCAAAAAGATGGGCGCTGAACAATAAAAACAGCACCAGCGAGTTCGTCAGCGTACCGAGAAGGATCCACGGCTTAAATTTACCCCACCGCGAACGCGTGGCGTTAACAATCCAGCCCATCACCGGGTCATTAAACGCGTTCCAGACTTTTGCCACCAAAAACAGCGTTCCCACCACGCCCATAGATAAACCCACGACATCGGTGTAATAGTACATCAGGTACATGTAGACGATACCAATGGCGAAATCCTTACCAAACGCACCGAATCCGTAACTGAGCTTTGTTGTCAGAGAGATGCTCATAGGGTACCGGGTCGCTGTTACCAGCGCCCGCCTTCTGTTATTAGAGAGGTAAACGCCGGAACTGATGCCCGGCGTCGTTTTTTATTCGCGGTGCAGCCAGGCTGGCAGCCAGTCGCCGTGAGCGGCAATCAGGTCATCCACCAGCGCATAAATCTCCTCAATACCCAGAACGGCAGCGGTATGCGGGTCCAGCATTGCCGCATGGTAAACACGGTCACGGTTTTCGGTCAGAATGGCCTCGGTCAACAGCATCTGCACGTTGATGTTGGTTTGCATCATGGCAGCCAGATGCGATGGAATAGCCCCGACTTTGGTGGGTTGAATACCGTTGGCATCCACCAGGCAGGCCACCTCAACGCAGCTCCCCTGCGGCAAATTATCAATCAGCCCGTCGTTACGGACGTTGCCGTAAATCACGCTGGGTTCGCCTGTCCAGATGGCATTCATAATGGTGCTGGCGTACTCGCGCGATGGCTGAATATCAATACGCTCCGCTGTTTTGTACTCTTCCAGCTCTTTATGCCAGTTGGCAAGCTGTTCAACGCAGCGTTTCGGGTACTCATCCAGCGGCACTTTATAGCGTTCAATCAGATCTTCACGCCCCGGCTTGATAAACCACGGGGTATATTCTGCAAAGTGCTCTGACGATTCAGTGACAAAATAGCCCAGCTTTTTAAACATCTCATAGCGCACAATATTCTGGCAGCGCGTATTACCATGAATATTCGGTTTCGGTGCCTGGCCTGCTTCATAGGCCGCGAGCAACGCCGGATAGAGGCTGACGTAATGCCCCTCAGCAGTTTTGCGCTCCAGCTCCAGATAGAACGCCATATGGTTAATCCCGGCGCTGCGGTAGCGCAGCGTGGCGGGGTCAATGTTCAGGTCGCGCGCCAGCTCTTCCGCCGTGCCCTGCACCGAATGGCAGAGTCCCACTTGCTTAATATGCGGGTAGCGGGCATACATTGCCCAGGTGTTCATCGCCATCGGGTTAACGTAGTTAAGCATCGTCGCGTTCGGGCACACTTCGGTCATATCGTCGCAAATCTGCCACAGGTGCGGGATGGTGCGCAGGGCGCGCATAATGCCACCAGGGCCAAGAGTATCGGCGATCGTTTGCTCCAGCCCATGGCGCTTGCAAACCTCAAAATCGGTGACGGTGCAAGGTTCGTAGCCGCCAATCTGAAAAGCGACCACCACAAAGTCCGCCCCTTGCAACGCGGCTTTGCGATCGGTGTGGCAGGTGATATGGCCGGAAGCCGCGGCGGAATCCATCAGTTTACGCACCACGATGTGTGACTCTTCCAGCCGCGTCTCGTCAATATCCATCAGCGCAATGTGCGCCGATTTGAGCGCCTCACGATGAAAAACATCGCCCAGGATATTTTTGACGAAAATAGTCGAACCTGCGCCGATAAAGGTAATTTTTGGTGGTGTCATCATGACTCTCCAGAACAGTAGTTAACGTTTTCATCGTGGCACGCATACCCGGCAAAAACCTCCATCTTCCCTAATGAGCATTCCCGGAAACTCAGATCTGATGTCGTTCACAACACGATCTGAGCTTTTGGGAGTAAATAGGCTGAAAAGCAGAGTATCCGGCCTGTTAACCAGGCTACTATCTGGTGAAGAGGCGTAGGCTGAATCCGTACTGATGGCATGATTCTGATAATTCAGGAAATGGAGTGACGATGATCGATGAGCCAATTACCTTTCTGCCGCCTGACCCGCATATGTGCAATGGCGATGAGAAGCAGACTCGCAGTCCGCTGTCACTCTATTCTGAATATCAGCGTATGGATATTGAGCTGCGTCGACCGCACGCCATGGCCGCCAGCCACTGGCACGGCCAGGTGGAGGTTAACGTGCCGTTTGATGGCGACGTGGAATATCTGATCAACAACGAAGTGGTGCAGATCAAACAGGGCCATATCACGATGTTTTGGGCCTGTACGCCGCATCAGTTGACGCGCCCGGGCAACTGCCGACAAATGGCGATTTTGAGCCTGCCGATGCACCTGTTTCTCTCCTGGCCACTGGATCGCGAACTCATTAACCACGTGACTCACGGCATGGTGGTGAAATCACTCGAGACTCATCAGCTGAGCAGCTTCGAAGTCCTGCGCTGGCAGCAGGAGGCCAACAGCCCGAACGAGCAGATACGCCAACTGGTAATTGATGAAATTGGCCTGATGCTTAAACGCTTTAGCCTTTCGGGATGGCGGCCAATCTTGCTCAACAAAACCTCGCGTACGCACAAGAACAGCGTCTCGCGCCACGCACAATTCTACGTCAGCCAGATGCTGGGCTTCATTGCCGATAATTACGATAAGGCGCTGACCATTAACGACGTCGCGGATCACGTTAAACTCAACGCCAACTATGCGATGGGAATTTTCCAGCGCGTCATGCAGCTCACGTTAAAACAATACATTACGGTGATGCGCGTTAATCACGTACGCGCTCTGCTCAGCGACACCGACAAAACAATTCTCGACGTGGCGATGACGGCAGGCTTCCGGTCCAGCAGCCGATTTTACAGCACGTTCAGCCGCTACGTCGGGATGTCACCCCAGCAGTACCGCAAGCTCAGCCAGCAGAAACGACAAATGCTCTGAACCGCATCTATCGTCATTTTCAGCGGTTGCACTCCCGCCACCATCACGGATAATAAGTAGAGCAAATTTATATTATTACCGTGAGAACACGGTTTTCTGGAGAACGCGCGCTGACTATGCCTGAACATGTCCGTTACGACCTACCGAGTAAACCAGGTGAACAACGCCTGCTGGGCGAGCTGACCGGTTCGGCCTGCGCCACCGAAGTGGCTGAAATCGTTGAACGCCATAGCGGCCCGGTGGTACTGATTGCCCCGGACATGCAGAACGCGCTGCGCCTGCACGATGAAATCACCCAGTTCACCGACAACCTGGTTGTTAATCTCGCCGACTGGGAAACGCTGCCTTACGACAGCTTCTCGCCGCATCAGGAAATCATCTCGTCGCGCCTGTCCACGCTTTACCAGTTGCCGACTATGCAGCGCGGCGTGCTGATCATGCCGGTGAATACGCTGATGCAGCGCGTTTGCCCGCATAGCTACCTGCACGGCCACGCGCTGGTGATGAAAAAAGGCCAGCGCCTGTCGCGGGATAACCTGCGTGCGCAGCTGGAACAGGCGGGCTACCGCAGCGTCGATCAGGTGATGGAGCACGGCGAGTTTGCCACCCGTGGCGCCTTGCTTGACCTTTATCCGATGGGCAGCAGCCAGCCGTACCGCATCGATTTCTTTGACGATGAAATCGACAGCCTGCGCGTCTTCGACGTGGACTCCCAGCGTACGCTGGAAGAGGTTGACGCCATCAACCTGCTGCCGGCCCATGAATTCCCGACCGACAAAAACGCGATTGAGCTGTTCCGCAGCCAGTGGCGCGACAGGTTCGACGTGAAGCGTGACGCCGAACATATCTATCAGCAGGTCAGTAAAGGCACGCTGCCTGCCGGGATCGAATACTGGCAGCCGCTGTTCTTCAGCGAACCGCTGCCGACGCTGTTTAGCTATTTCCCGGCCAACACGCTGCTGGTGAATACCGGCGATCTTGAGGCCAGCGCGGAGCGCTTCTGGCTGGATGCTCACGCCCGCTTCGAAAACCGCGGCGTGGACCCGATGCGCCCTCTTCTGCCGCCGGAAGATCTGTGGCTGAAAACCGACTCGCTGTTTAGCCAGCTAAAAGCCTGGCCTCGCGTGCAGCTCAAAACGGATTCGCTGGCGAAGAAAGCCGCCAACGTGAACCTGGGTTACCAGGCGCTGCCGGACCTGGCCATTCAGGCGCAGCAAAAAGCCCCGCTGGACAGCCTGCGTAAGTTCCTCGAGTCCTTTACCGGGCCGGTGATTTTCTCGGTCGAAAGCGAAGGCCGCCGCGAAGCTTTGGGCGAACTGCTCGGGCGCATTAAAGTCGCGCCAAAACGCATTTACCGCCTGGAAGAAGCCGAAAGCAACGGCCGCTATCTGACGATCGGCGCCAGCGAGCACGGCTTTATCGATACCCTGCGTAACCGGGCGCTTATCTGCGAAAGCGACCTGCTGGGCGAACGCGTCAGCCGTCGTCGCCAGGACAGCCGCCGCACGATTAACCCGGACACGCTGATTCGCAACCTCGCGGAACTGCATGCTGGCCAGCCGGTGGTTCACCTTGAGCACGGCGTGGGCCGCTACGCCGGGCTGACCACCCTGGAAGCCGGGGGCATTACCGCCGAATACCTGATGCTGACCTACGCGGGCGACGCCAAACTCTACGTCCCGGTTTCGTCCTTGCATCTTATCAGCCGTTACGCCGGCGGGGCCGACGACAACGCGCCGCTGCATAAGCTCGGCAGCGATGCCTGGTCCCGTGCCCGTCAGAAGGCGGCGGAGAAAGTGCGCGATGTCGCCGCCGAACTGCTTGATATCTATGCGATGCGTGCCGCCAAAGAGGGCTTTGCCTTTAAGCACGACCGCGAGCAGTACCAGCTGTTCTGCGACAGCTTCCCGTTTGAAACCACGCCGGATCAGGCCCAGGCTATCAACGCCGTGCTGAGCGACATGTGTCGCCCGCTGGCAATGGACAGGCTGGTGTGTGGCGACGTCGGCTTCGGCAAAACAGAAGTGGCGATGCGCGCCGCGTTCCTGGCGGTGGAGAACAACAAGCAGGTGGCGGTCCTGGTACCGACGACGCTGCTGGCTCAGCAGCACTACGATAACTTCCGCGACCGCTTCGCCAACTGGCCGGTGCGCATTGAGATGCTCTCCCGCTTCCGCAGCGCCAAAGAACAGACGCAAATTCTGGAACAGGCAAGCGAAGGGAAAATCGACATTCTGATCGGCACCCACAAGCTGCTGCAGGCCGACGTGAAATGGCGCGACCTGGGGCTGCTTATCGTCGACGAAGAGCACCGCTTCGGCGTGCGCCACAAAGAGCGCATTAAAGCCATGCGTGCCGACGTGGATATCCTGACGCTGACCGCAACGCCAATTCCGCGCACCCTGAATATGGCGATGAGCGGCATGCGCGACCTGTCGATTATTGCCACGCCACCGGCTCGCCGCCTGGCGGTGAAAACCTTCGTGCGCGAATACGACAGCCTGGTGGTGCGCGAGGCTATCCTGCGTGAAGTGCTGCGCGGCGGCCAGGTTTACTACCTCTTCAACGACGTCGAAAACATCCAGAAAGCCGCCGACAAGCTGGCCGAGTTGGTGCCAGAGGCTCGCATTGCCATCGGCCACGGCCAGATGCGCGAGCGCGAGCTGGAGCGGGTGATGAACGACTTCCACCACCAGCGTTTTAACGTGCTGGTGTGTACCACCATCATCGAAACCGGGATCGACATTCCGACCGCCAACACCATCATCATCGAGCGGGCCGACCACTTTGGCCTCGCCCAGCTGCACCAGCTCCGTGGCCGCGTCGGGCGCTCGCACCACCAGGCCTATGCCTGGCTGCTGACGCCGCATCCAAAATCTATGACCACCGACGCGCAAAAACGCCTGGAGGCCATTGCCTCGCTGGAGGATTTAGGCGCCGGGTTCGCGTTAGCCACCCACGACCTGGAAATTCGTGGCGCGGGCGAGCTGCTGGGCGAAGATCAGAGCGGGCAAATGGAAACCATCGGCTTCTCGCTGTACATGGAGCTGCTGGAAAACGCCGTTGACGCGCTGAAAGAAGGCCGCGAGCCGTCGCTGGAAGATCTCACCAACAGCCAGACGGAAGTCGAGCTGCGTATGCCTGCCCTGCTGCCGGATGATTTCATTCCTGACGTGAATACCCGCCTGTCGTTCTACAAGCGTATTGCCAGCGCGAAGGGCGAACACGAGCTGGACGAGCTGAAAGTGGAGCTTATCGACCGCTTCGGGATCTTGCCTGACCCGGCCCGCAATCTGCTGGACATCGCCGCGCTGCGCCAGCAGGCCCAGAAGCTTGGCGTGCGTAAGATTGAGGGCAATGAAAAAGGCGGCACCATAGAGTTCGCGGAGAAAAACCACGTCGATCCGGTGTGGCTGATTGGCCTGCTGCAGAAGCAGCCGCAGCATTACCGCCTTGACGGGCCTACCCGACTGAAGTTCTTCCAGGAGCTTGAGGACAGAAAAACGCGCATGGAATGGGTGCGCAACTTTATGAACAGCCTGGCGGAAAACGCCGCGGCCTGATACCTCTGCGCCTTACCGCCCGGTAAGGCGCAACTTTCTGTGACATTTACACATTCTTTGCAATCCCCAGGACTTCCCGACACGCGAGTCGCCGATAATTGGCGTTTGTCTGCCTAAGAAATTAGCCATTATAATCGCAGGGTTTAAGCTATGTTTGCATCGCGTACTTTGTCTTTCCGCCGCTGGTTTGCCGCCGCAGCCTTGCTGGGCGCAGCAGCAATGGCGCTGCCCGCCAGCGCTAACGATTACCCGCTTCCCGCCGCCAACAGCCGCCTGATAGGCAAAAACCTGTTCCATCAGGTTGCCAACGACGGCGGATCGCTGGAGGCCATTGCGAAAAAATATAACGTCGGCTTCCTGGCTTTATTGCAGGCCAACCCCGGCGTCGATCCTTACGTGCCGCGCGCCGGGAGCGTACTGACTATTCCGCGCCAGATGTTGCTGCCGGACGTGCCGCGCGAGGGCATCGTCATTAACCTTGCCGAACTGCGCCTGTACTACTTCCCGGCAGGGAAAAATAGCGTCACCGTTTACCCGATTGGCATTGGCCAGCTGGGCGGCGATACCCTGACGCCGACGATGGTGACAAAAATTTCCGACAAGCGAGCCAACCCGACGTGGACGCCGACGGCCAATATTCGTGCGCGCTACCTGGCGCAGGGCGTAAAACTGCCGGCGGTTGTCCCTGCCGGGCCGGATAACCCGATGGGCCACCACGCCATTCGCCTGGCGGCGTTCGGCGGCGTTTACCTGCTGCACGGCACAAACGCCGACTTCGGCATCGGCATGCGCGTCAGCTCCGGCTGTATCCGCCTGCGCGACGGCGATATCAAAGCGCTGTTTAATACGGTGCCGGTTGGCACTTCGGTGCGTATTATCAACACGCCAATCAAAGCCTCCGTTGAGCCAGACGGCTCACGCCTGGTTGAAGTCCACCAGCCGCTGTCCAAAGCGATTGATGACGATCCGAAAGTCTTGCCGATTGTGCTGAACGAGCAGATGACTAAGTTCCGCAACGCACCGCAGACCGATGCGCAGGTGATGGAACAGGCCATGGAGCACCGCTCCGGGATGCCGGTCAACGTCAATGCTCACGCGGCTGAGCAGCCAGCAAACGAAATCTAGATTCAGGATTGATGCGTAAAAAAAAGGCCCTGTCTCGCGACGGGGCCTTTTGCTTGCAGTGGCATATAACGAATAAGGTCAAACGTATTGAGGGTTAACGTCTGGCTTATTTATAGATGACGGCAGTACCGTGCAGGGTGTTCGGACCATTAACGGAGGTAATACGGAACGATTTAGCGCCCATTGCATCGGCCTTCGCGGCCAACTGTTCTTCCAGGGAAGAGAGGTTGCTGCCCGCATCGGCGCTGATGTTGCCGATTTTTTGCTGGCCGGCAGGCGTGGCGGAAACTTCAACAGCCGCAAAGCTGGCGAATGAGAGTGAGCTAATAACGGCGGCAGCGAACAGAGTAGTTAAGGTTTTCATGATTTATGTCCTAAGCAGGTGATTGTTAGGTCGTTAAACTTAATTAGTTAACGATCGATAACTAAATGATAAACGTGATCCACATCACACGTCAATACGTTTTTATAACGACCGTTAAGTAATTAAAAAAAGCGCTATTTTTCATCGTGATAAGAAATAATTATTTTTCATAACAAGGCGCTGGCTACCGCCGCCGATTATTTTTATAATGAGTGTTCACTAATTAGACAGAGGTTAAACGGCAGGTATGGCAACCGAGACATTAAGTTGCAGTAAAAAAAGCCGTGGCCGTCCAAAGGTGTTTGACAGGGAAGCAGCACTCGACAAGGCCATGACACTCTTCTGGCAGCATGGCTATGAAGCAACATCCATGGCGCATCTGGTAGAAGCCACCGGGGCAAAAGCGCCCACGCTCTACGCGGAGTTCAGCAATAAAGAAGGTCTTTTCCGCGCGGTGCTGGATCGCTACATCGCGCGTTTTGCAGCCAAACACGAAGCCTGCCTGTTCTGTGAAGATCAGACCATGGAGGCCGCGCTGGAGAATTATCTCTCTGCGGTCGCGCAGTGCTTTACCGACAAAAGAACCCCATCGGGCTGCTTTATCATCTGCACCTCATCGGTACTGGCGGCATCGTCGGAAGACATTGCCGAAACCATAAAAGCCCGGCATGCGGTGCAGGAGCAGACGCTGGTGCGGTTCCTGGAGCTACGCCAGCAAAAAGGCGAAATTCCGGCCGAGCGCAACATTCGCTGCCTGGCCAAATACCTGTGCTGCATTATTCAGGGGATGTCGGTCAGCGCTCGTGAGAACGCCAGCTATGAAGAGTTAATGCAGATTGTGAAAACGACGGTGATGCTGATGCCGCAGTTGAAGAAGATCTGATTACGGGGCGGCCTGTGGCCGCCCTTTTTGTTAGCGCTGACGCCCTTTCGCCCAATAGGCCATAAAATTGATGGCCTCGTGCTCAACGCCGCGTTCGCCGATCAAATGGCGGCGCAGCAGCTTAACCACCGTCGATTCCGCCGCCACCCAGCCGTAAAACTCGTTGTTGCCGGTAGTGGCCTTGTCCCATAACAGCTCGTCTTCCGCCTCTTCCTGGACGGCTTCATGATGGCTGCTTTCCGGCACCCTCGCCTGCATTTTCACCGCCTGAATCAGGCATTCACCGTGCGTGGCGGAGACGGTTTTGCGCGGCAGCCAGTTAATCTCAGCGAAGCCATAAGCGCTTAAGTCCACGCAGTCGCCCTCTTCCGGGACTTCAAAAAAGGCCTGAACCTTCGGGGGATGCTCCTGGTGCGCGAGCATTTCCAGAATGCCGCGCGCGGCAGGCAGCGCGGTTTCATCGGCAACAATCAGCGCATTGCGCAACCCGGCAGGCGGCGTCCATTCGTAGCCACCGCTGTCCTCCGGATGAGCCGCGTTAGGCGCCACGATCTGAATAACATCGCCAGGTACTGAATTGATCGCCCATGCGGAAGCCGGGCCTTCGGTGCCATGGCTGACAAACTCCACCGTCACTTCCTGGCGGGCAGGATCGACATGCCGCAGCGTATAGGTGCGAATAATCGGGCGCTTCTCTTTCGGCATCCCCAGGGAAATTTGATACCACTGACCTTCAGCGGGCAGCGACGGCGGCGTACCGTCTTCGGACGGGAACAGCATTTTAATGCGCTGATCCGGCGAGTCACATTTCATCTGCGCCACCTCCGGCCCGCTAAACACCAGGCTCAGCAGCGAAGGCGACACGGCAGTTTTCCGCGCCAGTTGAACGTTAAACAGACGGTAGCCCTGAACTCCAGCCATAACTTTTCCTTACGCTTAAATTGCAGAATGACGTGAACGGTGGCGGCTGCGCCAGATAACGCCGGACACCACGGTAAATAACACGGCGGCTAAAAAGGCCACCGTAATCAGCGCTGCCTCGGCCCCGGTTTTTGACACCAGCGGCACCAGCATCGCGCAAAGCCCGTAGCCGAGCGTGTGGCTGGTAGCCACCCAGCCCGCCCCGGCTCCGTCGGCGAGTTTGTCGTTCAGCAGAAGCTGGTACGCAGGGGTCGCCAGCGCGGCCCCGAACGACAGCACCGCACAGCCGAGGTAAAACAGCCACAGCTGGAGAGAAATCATCATTGCCAGGCCACAAACCATCAGCGCTCCGGCACTTAACAGCAGCGCCATCGGCGACAGGCGCTGCGGGCGGAGAACGCCAAACTGCGCGGAGAGCGAGGCCACCGCCGCCAGGCTAAGCAGCCATGCAACCTGGTGACTGATGGCCGCCGTATCCGTTGCAAACTGGCGGGCGAGCGCCGGAGAAAGCCCCAGCTGCATCAGGCTTACCGACGCGGACAGCAGTAAAGCGCAAAGCAAGTACGGCAGGCAGTCAGGGCGAAGGCTGGCGCTTTTGCGCTCGGCGGCAGGCTGCGGCGGCGTGCCCGGTAAGCGCAACAGCATCACCAGCGCAAGCAGAGGCGCAACCATCAACAACCCCAGCGGTGCGAGCGGATGAACGACCAGCATGCCGGCGGCGCAAAGCGGCCCGAACAGGCGGCCACTGCTTAGCCCGGAGCTAATCGTCGCCAGCGCGGCCATACGCTTTCCTTCCCCCGCTCGCTGCAGCGCCCAGACCTGGCAGGCCGGGACCATCGCCGACACGGTCAGGCCGTAGATAATCCGCGCCACAATTAATATGCCCAGCCCGACGATGCCCGTTACGGTATTCGTTGCCAGCAGCAGGCTGCCGAGCCCCAGCAGCATAAAGCTTGCGCCGTACCCCGCCAGCGCCCACAGCACCACAGGCTTGCTGCCCAGCCGCGCAATCTGTTTTCCCCACCACGGCGAGGACGGTAAGAACAGCATCGATCCGAGCGTGAGCAATGCCGCCCAGACGGACAGGCTCAAATGTGTCTGCATCACCAGCACCGGGATCGCAACCAGCAGGCCATTTTGCCCGACGCCAAGCAGCCCGGCGCTCAGCGCAAGTGGCCAGCAGGAAAGGGATTTTTGCGGCGATTCCGCCAGTTCAAGAGATGTCACAATGTTGCTAACCCGTGGATTGATTGTGCGTATTTGTAAAATTTATTTTAGCGATTCTAACAATTGTTATTGATAATGAGAAACGTTATCGGCAGAATTCGCATTATCATAACGCGTGGAAACTGTTTGATGATGACTTTGCCAAATAAAACTCTGGCCTGGGATGTGGCCGCACAGTGCTTTCTGAATTCCCTTGTTCGCGAAACCAACGACTGGCGACTGACCGACAGCCAGCCCGCCGAACTCATTATCCCGCTGGGTGAACACCAGGCCCTCTACTTCAAAGTGGCCTATTTCTCCCCCACCCAGCATCACCGCTTTGAATTCCCGGCTCGCCTGGTCAATGCCACCGGCAGCCAGCCGGTTGACTTCGCTACCCTGTCCCAGCTGATTATCGATAAACTCCAGCACCAGCAAATGCTGCCGGCCACCGGCTGTGAGGCGTTTTATCAGCGCGTAATGGAAAGCCATGCGCATACCCAACAGGCGATTGAAGCTCGCCATGACTGGAACGGGCTACGCGAAAAAGCCCTGAACTTTGGTGAAGCCGAGCAGGCATTGCTGGTGGGACACGCCTTCCATCCCGCGCCGAAATCCCACGAACCGTTTAACCAGCAGGAAGCCGAACGCTACCTGCCAGACTTTGCTCCACACTTCCCGCTGCGCTGGTTCGCGGTGGATAAAAGCCATCTGGCGGGTGAAAGCCTGCATCTCAATTTGCAGCAGCGCCTGACGCGCTTTGCCGCTGAAAATGCGCCGCAGCTGCTGAGCGAACTTAGCGACCATCAATGGCTGTTCCCGCTGCACCCGTGGCAGGCAGGCTATCTGCTGGAGCAGGACTGGTGCCAGCAGCTGGTCGCCAAAGGGCTGGTGAAAGATTTGGGCGAAGCGGGTGCTCCGTGGCTGCCAACCACGTCTTCACGCTCGCTCTACTGCGCCACCAGTCGCGACATGATCAAATTCTCCCTGAGCGTGCGCCTGACCAACTCCGTGCGCACCCTGTCGGTGAAAGAAGTTAAACGCGGAATGCGCCTGGCGCGCCTGGCACAAACTGACCGCTGGCAGACGCTGCAGGCCCGCTTCCCGACCTTCCGCGTAATGCAGGAAGACGGCTGGGCCGGGCTGCGCGATCTGCACGGCAATATCATGGAAGAAAGCCTGTTTGCCCTGCGTGAGAACCTGCTGGTTGAGCAGCCGCAGAGCCAGACTAACGTGCTGGTATCCCTGACGCAGTCTGCTTCCGACGGCGGTGATTCCCTGCTGGTTGCCGCGGTTAACCGCCTGAGCAGCCGCCTGGGAATTACGCCAAAGCAGGCCGCACACGCCTGGGTCGAAGCTTACTGCCAGCAGGTGCTGAAGCCGCTGTTTACCGCCGAAGCGGATTACGGCCTGGTTCTGCTGGCGCACCAGCAAAACATTCTGGTGGAGATGCAGCAGGATCTGCCGGTCGGGCTTATCTACCGCGACTGCCAGGGCAGCGCCTTTATGCCGCATGCGGCGGGCTGGCTCGACATGATTGGCGAAGCGCAGGCTGAGAACGTCTTCACCCGCGAACAGCTTCTGCGCTACTTCCCTTATTACCTGCTGGTGAACTCCACGTTCGCCGTGACCGCCGCCCTCGGCACTGCGGGTCTGGATAGCGAAGTGAACCTGATGGGCCGTGTACGCAGCGCGCTCAGCGCCGTACGCGATGAGGTTACGCATAAAACCTGCCTCGACTACGTGCTGGCAAGCCCGCACTGGAACGTGAAGGGTAACTTCTTCTGCTATCTGCACGACCATAACGAAAACACCATCGTCGATCCTTCGGTGATTTATTTCGACTTTGTGAACCCGCTGCAGGCTCAGGAGGGCTGAATGTTTCAGGCAACGATTGTGCACGGCGGCCACGGGCTGCGCTGCGAAAAACTGGGTAAACCCCTGAACCTGAGCTGGGGCCAGGACGGTGGGGCAGTATTGCACTGGCCGGGAGAATTGCCTGCGGGCTGGCTGCGCGACGCGCTGGATCAGATGTTTGTTGCCGCGCCTCAGCTTTCAGCCATCGTGCTGCCGTACGCCGAATGGCGTGAAGAGCCGCAGGCGCTGGTGCTGTTCGATTTGCTGAAAAGCGACATTGTTCACCGCGCGACCTTCTGGCAGCTGCCGCTGTGGCTGAGCGCTCCGGCTAATCAGGCTTCCGGTGAAATGGTGTTTGACGCTGAACGCGAAATCTATTTCCCGCTCCGCCCCGCTCGGCCGACGGGCGAGGTTTATCGCCGTTACGATCCGCGCGTTCGCAAAACGCTGAGCTTCCGGGTAGCCGATCCGGCGCTCGACGCCGAGCGTTTTACCCGCTGGATGAACGATCCGCGCGTCGACTATTTCTGGGAACAAAGCGGCTCGCTGGAGGTTCAAACCGCGTACCTGGCGCGCCAGTTGACCGGCAAACACGCTTTCCCGCTGATCGGCTGTTTTGACGACCAGCCGTTCAGCTACTTCGAAATTTACTGGGCGGCAGAAGACCGCATCGGCCGCCATTATCCGTGGCAGCCGTTCGATCGTGGCCTGCACCTGCTGGTGGGCGAGCAGCAGTGGCGCGGCGCGCACTATGTGCAAAGCTGGCTGCGCGGGCTGACCCACTACCTGCTGCTGGACGAGCCGCGCACGCAGCGTACCGTGCTGGAGCCGCGCGCCGACAATCAGCGCCTGTTCAAGCATCTGGAGCCTGCGGGCTACGCGACGATCAAAGAGTTTGATTTCTCGCATAAGCGCTCGCGCCTGGTCATGGCTGATCGCCACAACTTCTTTAGCGAGGTAGGCCTGTAATGAATCGCAAGGATTGGGATTTTGTTAACCGCCAGCTGGTCGCAAAAATGCTGGCCGAGCTGGAGTACGAGCAGGTTTTTCAGGCCGAGTCGCTGGGCGAAAACCGCCACTGCATCAGCTTAGCCGGTGCCGAGTGGCATTTTAACGCCGAGCGCGGTATCTGGGGCTGGCTGTGGATTGATGCGCAGACGCTGCGCTGCGCGGATGAGCCTGTGTTAGCCCAAACGCTGCTGATGCAGCTCAAGCCGGTGCTGTCGATGAGCGATGCCACCGTGGCCGAGCATATGCAGGATCTGTACGCCACGCTGCTGGGCGACCTGCAGCTGCTGAACGCGCGCCGTGGCATGAGCGCAGAAAACCTTATCGATCTGGACGCTGACCGCCTGCAGTGCCTGCTCAGCGGCCACCCAAAATTTGCCTTTAACAAAGGGCGTCGCGGCTGGGGTAAAGAAGCTCTGGAGCGCTATGCGCCCGAGTATGCCAATACCTTCCGCCTGCACTGGCTGGCGGTGAAACGCGAGCATATGGTCTGGCGCTGCGACAGCGAGCTGGATATCCAGCAGCTCATCGCCGCGGCGATGGACGAGCAGGAGCTGGCCCGCTTTACGCAGGCGTGGCAGGCCAGCGGCCTGGATGACGGCTGGCTTCCGCTGCCGGTGCATCCGTGGCAGTGGCAGCAAAAAATCGCTCTCGACTTTGTGGCCGATCTGGCCGAAGGCAAGATGGTTTCCCTGGGCGAATTTGGCGACCAGTGGCTGGCCCAGCAGTCGCTGCGCACGCTCACTAACGCCAGCCGCCAGGGCGGTTTAGACATCAAGCTGCCGCTGACGATTTACAACACTTCCTGCTATCGCGGCATTCCGGGCAAGTACATTGCCGCCGGGCCGCTCGCCTCCCGCTGGCTGCAAAACGTGTTCACCACGGACAGCACGCTGGTGAAAACCGGGGCGGTTATCCTCGGCGAACCGGCTGCAGGCTACGTCTCCCATGAAGGCTACGCCGCGCTTGCTCAGGCCCCCTATCGTTACCAGGAGATGCTGGGCGTTATCTGGCGCGAGAACCCGAGCCGCTGGCTGAAGCCGGACGAAACGCCGATCCTGATGGCGACCCTGATGGAGTGCGACGAAAACAATCAGCCGCTGATTGGGGCGTATATCGCTCGCTCAGGCCTGGACGCGGAAGCCTGGCTGACGCAGATGTTCCGCGTGGTGGTGGTGCCGCTGTACCACCTGCTCTGCCGCTACGGCGTGGCGCTGATTGCCCACGGACAAAATATTACGCTCGCCATGAAAGACGGCGTGCCGCAGCGCGTGCTGCTGAAGGATTTCCAGGGCGATATGCGTCTGGTGAAGGATGAGTTCCCGGAGATGGACTCCCTGCCTCAGGAAGTGCGGGACGTGACCGCCCGCCTGAGCGCCGACTACTTAATTCATGATTTGCAGACCGGCCATTTCGTGACGGTGCTGCGCTTTGTTTCGCCGCTCATGGCTCGCCTTGGCGTGCCGGAGAGACGCTTTTATCAGCTGCTGGCAGCAGTGTTGAGTGATTACATGCAGGAACACCCGCAAATGTCGGCGCGTTTTGCGCTTTTCTCACTCTTTAAGCCACAAATCATCCGCGTTGTGCTGAACCCGGTAAAACTGACCTGGCCTGACCAGGACGGAGGCAGCCGCATGCTGCCGAATTACCTCGAGGATTTGCAAAACCCGCTGTGGCTGGTAACCAGGGATTGAATTATGACAAACACTGTTGATTTTATTGGCGTAGGTATCGGCCCGTTTAACCTGAGCATTGCGGCACTGTCTCATGAAGCTGAGGGATTTAGCAGCCAGTTCTTTGACGGCCGCCCTGACTTTGCGTGGCATCCGGGCATGCTGGTGCCGGACTGCCATATGCAGACCATGTTCCTGAAAGATTTGGTCAGCGCCGTGGCCCCCACCAGCCCGTTCAGCTTTGTGAACTACCTGGTGAAACGTAAAAAATTCTACCGCTTTCTGACCACCGAGCTGCGTACCGTTTCGCGCGATGAGTTTTCGGACTACCTGCGCTGGGCCGCAGAGGGCATGGATAACCTGAAGTTTAACCAGACGGTTGAACGTATTGATTTCGACGAGCAGCGCAAGCTGTTTGTGGTACAGACCGGCCAGGGTGAAACGCTCGCGCGCAATATTTGCCTCGGCATTGGCAAGCAGCCTCACCTGCCGCCGTGCGTAAAAACCGCCACGCCGACCTGCTTCCACGCCAGCGAAATGAGCCTGCGCCTGCCGAATCTGGCCGGTAAACGCGTCACCGTAGTCGGCGGTGGGCAGAGCGGCGCGGATTTGTTCCTTAACGCATTCCGTGGCGCATGGGGCGAAGTCGCCGAAGTTAACTGGGTCTCACGTCGCAATAACTTTAACGCGCTGGATGAAGCCGCGTTCGCCAACGAATACTTCACCCCGGAATACGTCTCTGGCTTTGTGGGCCTGAATGAAGATGCGCGCCAGAAGATGCTCGATGAGCAGAAAATGACGTCGGACGGCATTACCGCCGATTCGTTGCTGACCATCTATCGCGAGCTTTATCACCGCTTTGAAGTGCTCGGCCAGCCACGCAATGCGCGCCTGCTGCCGAGCCGCTCGGTCACCGGCCTTGAAAGCCGCGGCCAGGGCTGGCAGCTGCTGTTGGAACATCACCTCGACAAGGGCTATGACACGCTGGACAGCGACGTGGTTATCTTCGCGACCGGCTACCGCCCAACGCTGCCGCAAATGCTTTCGCCGCTGATGCCGCGCATGACGATGCTCGACGAGTGCAATTTCAAGGTGCGCGATGACTTTACGCTGGAGTGGAACGGCCCGGCCGGAAATAACATCTTCGCGGTCAACGCCAGCATGCAAACCCACGGGATTGCCGAGCCACAGCTGAGCCTGATGGCGTGGCGCTCCGCCAAAATTCTGAATCGCGCGCTTGGGCGTGATTTGTTCGATCTCAGTACGCCGCCCGCGCTGATCCAATGGCGCAGCGGCAGCCGGGAAAAACCGCAGCACAGTGCTGCTTCCTTAACTCACTATTCCTCTAAATCATTCGAAATGCAGCCCGGCGCTAACTGAGCACATCCCCCGAAACGTAGGCCGCTACGGGACGGGGGATTGCCGTTAACACCGGGACAGATTGAAGGGTAACGAGGACACAGCATATTTGGGCCGATGTTTGTCAGCCCGTGTGAAGGAACAATGATGATAACCAAAAAGCAAACGCTTTGGGCGCTTAACCCGTTACTGCTCGCCATGATGGCGCCGGCAGTCGCACAGCAAACCAGTGACGAGACGATGGTGGTTTCCGCCAACCGCAGCAACCGCACCGTCGCCGAAATGGCCCAAACCACCTGGGTGATTGAACAGGCCGAACTGGAGCAGCAGATCCAGGGCGGCAAAGAGTTTAAAGACGCGCTGGCCCAGCTGATCCCCGGCCTTGACGTCAGCAGCCAGAGCCGCACCAACTACGGCATGAACGTCCGTGGTCGCCCGCTGGTAGTACTGGTTGACGGCGTACGCCTCAACTCTTCCCGTACCGACAGCCGCCAGCTGGACTCTATCGATCCGTTCAACATCGATCATATTGAAGTTATTTCCGGCGCAACCGCCCTTTACGGCGGCGGCAGTACCGGCGGACTTATCAACATCGTGACCAAAAAAGGCCAGAAGGATACCCAGGTAGAATTTGAAACCGGGATCAAGAGCGGCTTTAACAGCAGTAAAGATCACGATGAACGCGTCGCCAGCGCCATTTCCGGCGGTAACGACCATATTTCTGGCCGTGCGTCGGTAGCCTACCAGAAGTTTGGCGGCTGGTTTGACGGCAACGGCGATGCCACGCTGCTGGATAATACCCAGACCGGCCTGCAGTATTCCGACCGCCTGGACGTGATGGGCACCGGCACGCTGAACATCGACGAAAACCAGCAGCTGCAGTTAGTCACCCAGTATTACAAAAGCAAGGGTGACGATGATTACGGCCTGAACCTCGGGAAAAACTTCTCCGCCATCAGCGGCTCAAGCAGCCCGTACGTCAGCAAAGGCCTGAATTCTGACCGTGTGCCGGGCACCGAACGTCACCTGATCAGCATGCAGTATTCCAATAGCGATTTCCTCGGCCAGGAGCTGGTGGGCCAGGTTTACTATCGCGACGAGTCGCTGCTGTTCTATCCGTTCCCGACGGTGAATGCGAACAAGAAAGCGACCGCGTTTTCTTCTTCCCAGCAGGATACCAATCAGTACGGCGCGAAGCTGACGATGAACAGCAAGCCGCTCGACGGCTGGCAGCTGACCTACGGCCTGGACGCCGACCACGAGCGCTTTACCTCTAACCAGATGTTCTTCGATCTGGCGCAGGCCAGCGCCTCCGGCGGCCTGAACAATCAGAAGATTTATACCACCGGGCGTTACCCGTCGTATGACATCAGCAACCTGGCCGCCTTCCTGCAGTCCAGCTATGACATCAACGATATCTTTACCCTGAGCGGCGGCGTGCGCTACCAGTACACCGAGAATAAGATTGATGATTTCATCGGCTTCGCGCAGCAGCAGCAACTTGCGGCCGGTACGGCAAAATCTGCCGACGCTATCCCTGGCGGCTCCACCGACTACGATAACTTCCTGTTCAACGCCGGTTTGCTGATGCACATCACCGAGCGCCAGCAGGCCTGGCTGAACTTCTCCCAGGGCGTAGAGCTGCCGGATCCGGGTAAATACTACGGCCGCGGCACCTATGGCGCAGCGGTTAACGGCCATCTGCCGCTGACCAACAGCGTCAACGTAGACGCCAGCAAGCTGCAGGGCGTGAAGGTTGACTCCTACGAGCTGGGCTGGCGCTACACCGGCGACAACCTGCGCACGCAGATTGCAGCCTACTACTCGCTGTCCGATAAGAGCGTGCTGGCGAATAAAGACCTGACCATCAGCGTCGTGGACGACAAGCGTCGTATTTACGGCGTGGAAGGCGCGGTAGACTACTTTATTCCGGATACCAACTGGAGCACCGGCGCGAACTTTAACGTCCTGAAAACGGAATCTAAGGTTAACGGCAGCTGGCAGAAGTATGACGTGAAGGTGGCAAGCCCGTCGAAAGCGACTGCCTACATCGGCTGGGCGCCAGATCCGTGGAGCCTTCGCGTGCAGAGCACCACCTCCTTTAACGTGAGCGACGCGGCAGGCTACAGCGTAGACGGCTATACCACCGTCGACCTGCTCGGCAGCTACGATCTTCCGGTGGGTAAACTCAGCTTCAGCGTAGAAAACGTCTTTGACCGTGACTACACCACCGTCTGGGGCCAGCGTGCACCGCTGTACTACAGCCCGGGCTATGGCCCTGCTTCACTGTATGACTACAAAGGCCGCGGCCGCACCTTCGGCATGAACTACTCCGTTAAGTTCTAAGCTGCTCCCCTTGCCCGGCGCCTGCCGGGCAAGTTCACTCGCTTACCCTTCCTAACAGTTTATCCCTCGACCAGCGCCAAATAGTCTTTTAAAAATAAGGGATATTTAAGCCTCTCTTATGACCGGAGACGATATGCAAATTGGGTTTATTGGCGTGGGCAGCGTGATAGAAACGGCTTATCTGCCTGCCATTCAGCGGCTTTCCCGGCGGGATGTGGTTTGCTACGGCTTTGATCCCGCGCCACGCTACCGTTCAGAATCCATTACGCTGTTACCGTCTTTGCCGCAGCTGTTGGCCCTGCCGCTGGATCTGGTATTTATCACCACCTCTTCGCTCCAGCATCTGCCGATGCTTAAAAGCGTGCTGCAGCAAAGCCCGGTGCCCGTGGTGGTGGAAAAACCTGTCGCGGCCACGCGACAGCAGCTTGATGAACTTGACGCCCTGCTAAGCGACCCGGCCGTTGCCGCCAGGGTTCTCGCCCTGGATCACTGGATGGTGAGAACCGATGCGGCACGATTTATTGAGCGCCTGGAAGATATCGACCGTATTGAGGGGTTTTTACTTGAGCCGAGCGGCTTTAATGCCGCCGGAGAGCCCATCGCGCTCAATTTTGCTACCGGCGAGCCCGATACTCGCGAGCTGCGCCACCCGGACGGCGTTATCGTGGATATCGGCACGCACGTGCTGGCGATGATGCGGGAAACGTTGATGCAGGCAGGTGCCGACGAGTCGCTGGAGCTTGAATTGTTGCTGGCCAAAGACCGGCTCGGCAACGGTATTTTACCCGGCGACTTCACCACCGCAGAAGGCCAGGCGCTGCTGCGCGGCCAGCTTGGCGGGGTCCCCTGCGTACTGCAACTGAACAAATACGCCGGACCAGCCGGGGGGCAAAAAGGAATAAATATCGTGCTGAAAAATGGCAGCGTGATTGCCGTCGACCGCCGTGGCACAGAGGAAACGCTGACCATAGACGATGAACCCGAGCTGAACATGAGCGGCCCGCTGTACGACCGCTGCCTGAGCGAAGTTATTTTTGGCGACAAAACGCTGTTTGAGCGCTCGCCGCAGGCAATACCCGCCTTAAGCCGCCGCAGAATGCAGGAAGTCAGGGCCTTATTGACGTTGCAACAAACGCTGCGTGGCGAGCACTAAAAACGCAAAACCCGCCGTGGCTGGCGGGTTTTCTTTAACGCTGGATATCAGGCTTTGTTCAGCACCAGCTGGCCTTTGCTATCCAGAGGGATCTGGGTGCCGGGGTCTTTATCCATGCGGATTTTACCCTGCTGATCGCCGATTTTGTAGGTGACGTCATAGCCGAGCATTTTCTCTGACTTGTCATACACCGTCTTACAGCGCTGCTGGGAGGTGGTATAAGTGTCCCCATCCTGCATCGCGCCCTGCACCTGGTTTCCGGCATAACCGCCGCCCAGCGCACCGACGACCGTGGCAACATCTTTCCCGCGACCGCCGCCAAACTGATGACCCAGTACGCCACCGGCCACCGCGCCCAAGGCAGAACCCAGAATACGGTTCTCATCCTGGACAGGCTTACGGTGCGTCACGGCCACATTCCGGCATTCCTGACGCGGCGTTTTTACCGTTTCCTTGATTGGCGTCGCAGACACCACCTGTGCATACTGGGGACCACGGTCAAACACGTTCAAACTGGCTACCGCAGCCACGCCCAGCGCAGCGGCCACGCCAATACCAATACCCGCTAACATTGATTTATTCACAGGACATCCTCCTGACCTTGTTGTTAACCTAATTTTGCACTGCGGTGACAGCTTTGAGAAATCAGACAACGGATCAAAAGTGCGGGATTGTGTGGCGACAAGGCGTGTTTAAGACAACTCTGAGCCGCCACTTAGGAATATGCCGAGTTTTATGCTGGTTACCGGCAATAAAAAACCCGGCGCGGTGGCTGGGTTTCAAAAGAGTAAAAACTCAGTGCAGCTTCAGGCGCGGGCGGATCACCCGGTTGATGCTGCCTACCAGCATCATCAGGCCGGTTTTGAAGTAGCCGTGCAGCGCAATCTGGTGCATACGGTACAGGGAGATGTACACGAAGCGGGCGATGCGGCCTTCTACCATCATCGAGCCGCGCATCAGGTTACCCATCAGGCTGCCGACGGTGGAGAATTTGGACAGCGAAACCAGCGAGCCGTGATCTTTGTAGCTGTAGGCTTTGAGCGGCTGGCCTTTCATCTGCGCAAGAATGTTGGTCAATGCGCGGGAAGCCATCTGGTGCGCAGCCTGAGCGCGTGGAGGCACGAAGCCACCTTCAGGACGAGCGCAGGAAGCGCAGTCGCCGATTGCGTAGATATCCGGGTCGCGCGTGGTCTGCAGCGTCGGCTCAACCACCAGCTGGTTAATGCGGTTAGTCTCAAGGCCGCCGATATCTTTCATAAAGTCTGGCGCTTTGATCCCCGCCGCCCAGACCATCAGGTCCGCTTCGATAAACTCGCCGTCTTTGGTGTTCAGACCATGCGCTTCGGCGCTGGTGACCATGGTTTGCGTCAGCACGCGAACGCCAAGCTTGGTCAGTTCGCTGTGTGCTGCGGCGGAAATACGTGGCGGCAGCGCAGGCAGGATACGCTCCCCGGCTTCCACCAGCGTGACGTTCAGCGCTTCGTTAGTCAGCCCTTTGTAGCCGTAGCTGTGCAGCTGCTTAACGGCGTTATGCAGCTCAGCGGACAGCTCAACCCCGGTCGCCCCACCGCCGACGATAGCGATGTTAACCTTGCCGCTCGCGCCGAGGTTTGAGGAGTACTTCAGGAACAGGTTCAGCATCTCAGAATGGAAGCGACGCGCCTGGTGTGGGTTGTCGAGGAAGATGCAGTTTTCTTTTACGCCAGGGGTGTTGAAGTCGTTGGAGGTACTCCCCAGGGCCATCACCAGCGTGTCGTAAGGCACCTTACGCTCTGGCACCAGCAGCTCGCCCTTCTCATCACGCAGCTCGGCGATGGTCAGCGTTTTGCTTTCACGGTTGATGTCCACCACGGAGCCCAGCTGGAACTGGAAGTTATGGTTACGCGCGTGCGCCAGGTAGCTCAACGCATCCACGCCTTCATCCAGCGAACCGGTTGCCACTTCATGCAGCAGCGGCTTCCACAGGTGGCTGTGGTTACGGTCTACCAGGGTGATTTTGGCTTTTTTGCCGCGGCCCAGTTTTTTACCCAGCTGAGTCGCCAGCTCCAGACCACCAGCCCCACCGCCGACAATCACTATTTTTTTCAATGGTGTAGTCAACTTGACCCCCTAAAATATTAACCAATTGTTAATTAAAAGTTATCTAAATAGCCTTTAATTAACAAAGGGTTACTGCACGTTTAACGCTTAACTTTACCGAGAATAACATGAAGGGTGCATTGGTCATACCAAAATTGATATACATCAATTTTTATGCCGAAAAGATAAACAAAAGGCCAGCACGAGGCTGGCCTGTTTTAGTGCGCGGGAAAAATCAGCCCAACGTTTTAAAGGCTTTAATGCGCTGTAAATGCGTGGAGATATTTTTGAACTTATGTGTCTGCTGCTCGTCCCAGACGATTTCGTAATAGGGATGCAGCGCTTCTGCCGTGCGCCGGTTGTCCAGCGCTTCGTCGTTGCGGGAGAGGATGGCCAGGCAGCGATCGCGGTTCTTCTCGCGGAAGTTCTGCACGCACTTGGTGGTGATATCGGCGTACTCTTCCGGCCTGTTGATTTTCCCTTCCATGTTTTCATGGGGGTAAAGGTTTGGGTTGAAGATAACCTGCCGCATATCGCAGAGAAAACCGATACGTTCCGCCCAGAATCCGCCCAGCCCCACGCCGCAAATCAGCGGCCGTTCGTCGTCGGTAAGCTGCTGCATTTTATCGACTTCTTTCAGCAGATGCTGCATGTCGTGCTTCGGATGCAGCGTGCTGTAGCTAATGAGCCGCACGTCGGGATCGATAAACTGAAGCTGCAGCACTTTTTCATGGTTACCGGGACTGTTTGAGTCAAAACCGTGTAAATAGATAATCATTGCATCCTCACCGCATACAATCAGGCCTCACGGCCTGAATATTAGACGCCCGCCTTCTGGGCCTGCCACTGTTCGTGCAGCGCTTCCAGCTGCTGGCTCACCTGCTTCCAGCGCGCCGATGAACGCAGCTCCTGGCGGGTAAATGAACCTTTATGATACAAACCTGTAACACGATCTGCTTTGACCGGCGACAGGTTATCCAGCACGCTCACCGCCCCACTACGATTATTGCAGACGAGGATCATATCGCAACCCGCGTCCAGCGATGCCTGCCCGCGTTCGGCGTAACTGCCCATGATGGCCGCGCCTTCCATCGACAGATCGTCGGAGAAGATAACGCCGTTAAAGCCCAGCTCTCCTCGCAGTACCGTTTTTAGCCAATACTCCGAACCGCTCGCCGGGCGTGGGTCAACTTCATCGTAGATGACGTGGGCTGGCATGATGGCATCCAGCTTGTTCTCGCTAATCAGCGAGGCAAAAATACGCATATCATGCTCGCGAATTTCCGCTTTAGGCCGCGGGTCGTGCGGCGTTTCTTTGTGGGAATCAGCGGTGACCGCGCCGTGGCCCGGGAAGTGTTTGCCGGTGGTTTTCATGCCTGCGGCATGCATACCGTCGATAAAACGGGTTGCCATCGCCAGCGCTTTGGACGGATCTTCATGATAAGAGCGCTCGCCAATCGCCGCGCTGATATGCCCGATATCCAGCACCGGCGCGAAGCTGATGTCGATATCCATGGCGATCATTTCGCTCGCCATCAGCCAGCCTGCTTCTGTCGCCAGCTTGCCGCCCTCTTCGAGCCCGCGAAGTGCCGCAAAAGATTGCGCCGCAGGCAGGCGAGTAAACCCTTCACGGAAGCGCTGGACGCGCCCGCCTTCCTGATCGACGGCCACAACCAGACGGTTGTACGAAGCTTCCCGGATCTGGCGAACCAGCTCGCGCAGCTGCTCCGGATCGTGGTAGTTACGGGTAAAAAGAATCAAACCGCCGACCAGAGGGTGCTGCAAAATTTCACGCTCTTCGGCATCCAGCTCAAAGCCGGCCACATCCAACATTACTGGGCCCACAATACTCTCTCCTGATGTTTCATCGCCCGCAGCGCGCGCCATGCGTCGTCTGCCAGCGTAATAAAGTTTTGCTCCCCGGTTTGCTGCCAGCGGCATTCGTACCAGGACGCCATAAGTAACGCAATCCACGGCTGCCAGCGCGCAACCTGGCGACGAAGACGCTCGACGCAGAGCGATGCCTGACCGGCATATAGCCCCAACAACGCTTCGCCATCGACAACGTTCGCGGCCTGCACCGCCGCCAGCTCGAGCGCAATATCGCCGTCCCCGGCATATTCCCAGTCGATAAGCCCCAGCTTTTCACCCTGCCGCACGAGATTCCCCGCATGAACATCCATATGCAGCGGCGCCAGCCGAAGAGGCCGGGGCTCTTTGCGACGCTTCAGGCGCTTTAATTCACGTAGCCAGCTCAGGGTGCGTCTTTTCGGGCTGCTTACCTGCCAGTAGTACTCCAGCAGCGGGACAAGGCTAATCCGCCAGCCAAAGCACGGCTGGCGATGAAGATAATATAACAGGCTTGTTAATTCAGTGAGCGGGGCCAGGTTCGGCGAAACCTCCCCATCGAGCCAGCGGGTGAACAGCCAGCCTTCTGCCAGACAATAAGGTTTTGGGGCAATCCCCGCCGGTAAACGCTTTAGCGCACGATAATGACGCTGAAGAGAGACGCCGGGCAGGCGTGCATCGGGAAGTCTTCTCGCGGCAAAACATTCGCCCTCGCTGACGACCCGATAGCTTGTGCCGCTGAGGCCTTCAAGAGCAGAAAAACAACCGGCAGCCTGAGCCGCCGGAAGATATCGAGTTACTGCCGCATCGAGCGATGCCTTAGTTGGTTTGCTGAACAGCACCGCTACCCGACCAGATGATTTCGCCGGTCTGCACCAGCATCAGCTGCATTTTCAGCGTTGGCGTGTTCACGTTGCCGCTGGCGTTGGTATAGAGCACGTACTGCGCACCGGTGTTACGCGCAATGCCGATGGCTTTGCTTCGCGTGCCCAGGCTGTCCTGCGGCGAGAGCCCAAGCTGCTGCTTCGCCATAGAGAGCTGCTGGGCAGAGACCAGCGTAAACTTGTTATTGTTCGCCAGCGCACCGCGCAGGGCTTCCGTCGCGCTGCTGGTTTGCAGACTGCCGTTGGTGCGGTTGTTGACGCTGTCCACCAGCAGAACGCTACCTGGCGTCACGCCTTCCGCCTGCAGCATTTTACTGACCATCGGCTGCATGGAGCTGTTCCAGTCGTAGGTCCGCACTTTTGGCTGCGCCGGGATCGTCGGCTCTGGTTGTTCAACAGGGCCAGGCTGCGTTGGCACGGTCGGGACCGTTGGTACCGTCGGCTCCGGCTGAGCTGGCTGCTCAACGCCTGGTTTAGCCTCTTCTACCGGGGCCGGCTGCTCGCCGCGATTAATACACCCGGTCAGTATCAGCGCCACCGCGGTGACGGCCAGATAACGATGAAGTCCCCTAATCAAAATTCGCTCCTTACAGAGAGAGAAAGACGTACTTTTTTAGCTCCAGGCCAGGCTGCAGTCGAGTCAATACGCTGCGAAGACTGCGCCGGGAGAACGAGGGTACGCACTTTTTCAAGCGGGTGGATTTCCAGCCCTTTTGCATCGTACCAGTAGAAACGATAGTACAGCGTGACCGGTTTATGCTGCTCATTATACAGCGACGATTCGGCCACCGTGGCACCGTTGCGCTGAGAGATATCCGGTTTTTCAGCGCTAATCCCGGCGGCAAGCACCGCCGCTTCCATGACCAACGTCTGGTCACCGTTCACCGGAATGGCCGGGCGAGAACTACAGCCGGCCACCAGCAGCATGGCTAATAAACACAGGGAAAAGCGCGGCATCGGATCAGTCCTTATGCGCCAGCATTGGGCCAAGCGGACGGCCACCCAGCAGGTGCATGTGAATATGGTATACCTCCTGCCCACCGTGACGGTTGCAGTTCATGATCAGGCGGTAGCCGTCAGCGGCAATCCCTTCCTGCTCTGCAATTTTAGCCGCAACGGTCATCATGCGCCCCAGCGCAAGTTCGTGCTCTGCCTTAACGTCATTGGCGGTGGGGATAAGCACGTTAGGAATGATGAGAATGTGGGTAGGTGCCTGCGGGGAAATATCACGAAATGCGGTAACCAGTTCATCCTGATAAACCACATCCGCCGGAATTTCACGACGAATAATTTTACTGAAAATAGTTTCTTCGGCCATGACCTGTTCCTTGAAGGAGAAAACGGTGATGGGAGTATGAGCGAGGCGCTCATTTGACTCAACCTTCTGAACGCTTTTCTTTGGTTAAGTGCTGACCTTTAAAACAAATTCATGCTTTGTCAGCAACAAAAAAGGGAGGCTTTCGCCTCCCTTATCGCTCCCCGAACAAACTTAGTTGTTACGGATCCACTCATCCATTTCGGTTTTCAGGTTATCGGACTTGGTGCCGAAAATAGCCTGAACGCCGGAACCTGCGACAACTACACCTGCTGCACCCAGCTTCTTCAGGCCAGCCTGGTCGACTTTGGCAACGTCGGCCACGCTAACACGCAGACGGGTGATACAAGCGTCGAGGTTAGTGATGTTTTCTTTACCGCCGAAAGCGCTAACCAGGGCAGGAGCCATTTCGCTGGTAACGCCAGCGGTGGTTTCTGCGGTGGCGTCTTCACGACCCGGGGTTTTCAGATCCAGTGCCTTAATCAGTACGCGGAAGATGGTGTAGTACACGATCGCGTAGCAGATACCGACAATTGGGAACAGCCACAGTTTGCTGCTGTTACCGCTCAGCACGATGAAGTCAATCAGACCGTGAGAGAACGACGTCCCGTCACGCATACCCAGCAGAATACAGATTGGGAATGCCAGACCCGCCAGAATCGCGTGAATCACGTACAGGATCGGCGCCACGAACATGAAGGAGAATTCGATTGGCTCGGTGATACCGGTCAGGAACGAAGTCAGCGCGGCGGAGATCATGATCCCGCCCACTTTTGCACGGTTCTCTGGTTTAGCAGAGTGCCAGATAGCAATCGCCGCAGCCGGCAGGCCGTACATTTTGAACAGGAAGCCACCGGACAGTTTGCCCGCAGTTGGGTCGCCTGCCATATAACGTGGGATATCACCGTGGAACACCTGGCCCGCAGCATTGGTGTATTCACCAATCTGCATCTGGAATGGAACGTTCCAGATATGGTGCAGACCAAACGGTACCAGGCAGCGCTCGATGAAGCCATAGATACCGAAGGCAACGACCGGGTTCTGGTATGCAGCCCACTGAGAGAAGGTCTGAATAGCCGTACCGATTGGTGGCCAGATGAAGGACAGCACAATACCGGTGAAGATAGCGGCCAGGCCGGAGATGATCGGCACAAAGCGTTTACCGGCGAAGAAGCCCAGATACTCAGGCAGCTTGATGCGGTAGAAACGGTTAAACATGTATGCGGCAATTGCACCGGAGATGATACCGCCGAGAACGCCGGTGTCCGCCAGGTGTTTAGCGGCAATTTCTTCCGCAGGCAGGTGCAGAACCAAAGGCGCAACCACGGCCATGGTTTTCACCATGATGCCATAGGCCACGACTGAAGCCAGAGCAGACACGCCGTCGTTATTAGTGAAGCCCAGCGCAACACCGATAGCAAAGATAAGCGGCATGTTGGCGAAGACAGAACCGCCCGCTTCCGCCATAACATGGGATACAACAACCGGCAGCCAGCTGAAGTTTGCAGAACCGACGCCTAGCAGAATACCTGCGATAGGCAGTACGGATACTGGCAGCATCAGCGATTTACCCACCTTTTGCAGGTTAGCAAATGCATTCTTAAACATAATAGAGAGTGCTCCTGAGTATTTGTGCTTTTTTTGTACGCATTTACGCATCGAACCGGGGGGAGAACCGGTTCATAAACAGGACATCTAAGTGTCCTTTTATTTATTACGCAGAGTAAAATAAATAACGAAAACTTTGTTTGACGGCTATCACGTTTCTCAGCCAGCCGCGCGAAAAACTTTCATTAATTTACATAACACGCGTACAAATGATTCAAAACGAGCATGCACCGCCCATTTTATGGCGGTGCACTTTACTCGCTTAGGCTATTAATTACGAGCTTTAAAATAACTATGGATTTCAGAGAGATTGCAGGCGGGACAAGGGGATGTGGAACAAATCAGCAAAGTTCTGCGTCGTCGCGGTCGCCAGTTCTTCCAGCTAAACGCCCTTCAATACGGCCATATACTCGGCCACATCGCGCGTCATGGCCGGCTGGTTTTCTTTGCCGCGATGCGGCACCGGCGCAAGATACGGCGAGTCCGTTTCCACCAGCATTCTGTCCAGCGGCACATAACGCGCCGCATCACGCAGCTGCTCGGCATTGCGGAAGGTCACAATGCCGGAGAACGAAATATAAAACCCCATATCCAGCAGCTTGCCCGCCGTTTCTCTGTCTTCCGTGAAACAGTGTAGTACCCCACCGCACTCTGTCACTTTTTCTTCCTGCAGAATGCTCAGGGTATCGGCGCGGGCATCACGGGTATGCACAATCACCGGCTTGTTCAGCTCGCGACCGATACGAATGTGGTGACGAAACGATTCCTGCTGGCGCGGTTTTGTTTCCGGCGTATAGAAGTAATCCAGCCCCGTTTCCCCCATCGCGATAACGCCCGGCTCGGCGGCCAGACGGCGCAGATCTTCAACGTCGTACTCTTCATCCTGATTCAGTGGATGCACGCCACACGAGAAGGCCACGTTATCGCGCTCGCCCACCAGCTCGCGCATGCCGCGGTAACCTTCCAGGGTCGTGGCAACGGCCAGGCAAAACTTCACGTCCCTGGCGGCGGCTTTGTCCAGAACGTCATCAACGTTTTTATGCAGGGATTGATAATCCAGGCCATCGAGATGGCAGTGTGAGTCGACCAGAAACATAGTAATACTCTTAGAGATGATGTGAGTGAAGCAGTGCGCCAGGCCGGGCCAGACGCTCCCACGTAAGAAGGCTTTCCGTGAGCAACAGCTCGCGGTTAACACCCACCACGTTGAGCAGCTCTTCGCGACAGGTGAACAAATGGTGTAAAAGGCTCTGCAATACGGCAGAAGAATATCGGGCGCTAAGCCTGGCGACTAACGGCTGCATATCAGCATTTGTTAACCAGGCCCCGGCGCCCTGCTGCCACTTGAGGGCATCCAGAAGCAGCGCGCACAGCCAGTGAAGGCGGCGAGCGGCGTCCTCATGATTCAACGCCGGTAACAGAGCCAGCATATTGCTGGCATCCTCCGCCTGAGTCAGCTTCTCACAAAGCTGCTGGCGGGCCTTCCACTGGTCCGGCTGCAGGAGGGCAAGCGCGGCGGCGGGCGCCCCAGAGCTGAGGCGTAAAGCAGCCTGCAGCTCCTCTGCGGACATATTTATTTCACGCCCCAGCCACGCAAGAGAAAAACCTTCGTCCGGCGGCGCAAGGTGCCAGTAAAGGCAGCGGCTGCGCAACGTCGCGGGCAAATGCGCAGGCTCGCGGCTGCTCAGAAAGAACCAGGTATTTTTCGGCGGTTCTTCCAGCGTTTTCAGCAGCGCGTTAGCCGCCGCTTCGGTCAGCATATCGGCATCTTTAAGCCAGACAACTTTGGCCCCGCCCTGCTGGGCATGACCGTAAAGCTTTTCGGTAATGACGCGAACCGCATCAATCCCGAGGCTTGATTTGCCCTTTTCTACCTCAAGGGAGTAGCTGTCGGGATGCGTTCCCGCCTGCATCAGCTGGCAGCTATGGCAGCGGCCGCAGCTTTTGTTGCCTTCCGGGCTTTGGCACATCAGCCAGCGGCAGAGGGCGTAGATTAAGGCATCATCTCCCAGCCCCGGCAGGGCATGAACCAACAGAGCATGATGTCCGCGGCCGGCCTGATACTGGCCGATAAGCTGCTCAAACGCGCCGCGTAGCCACGGATACCATTTCACTATTTTTGCTCCCGGAACCAGCTCAGAACGGCCTCGCGCACGGCCAGGGAAACGTCATCCAACGGCTGAGTCGCATCGATAGTTTTAATGCGTCCGTCGCTGTTGGCCAGTTCCAGATAGCGAGCACGAGTACGGTTAAAGAAGTCGATTGATTCCTGCTCAATGCGGTCAAGCTCGCCACGAGCGCGCGCGCGCGTCAGGCCTACTTCCGGCGTCACGTCGAGATAAATTGTCAGGTCAGGATAAAAATCACCCAGCACGGTATTGCGCAGCGCCATCAGCAGGTTCTGGTCAATCTGACGCCCTCCCCCCTGATACGCCTGGGTGGAGAGATCGTGGCGGTCGCCAATAACCCAGCTACCGCGCGCCAATGCCGGTTTGATAACCGTCTCTACCAGTTGGATGCGTGCCGCGTAAAACATCAGCACCTCTACTTTATCGGTCACCTTCTCATCGCCGATGCCGGCGTTGTTGAGCGTTAGCTCGCGCAGGCGTTCAGCGAGCGGCGTGCCGCCGGGCTCACGCGTAAAAGTCATCTCGCTGATACCCAGCTCTTTTAACGTCGCCACAACCACGTTATGGGCGTTGGTTTTCCCCGCGCCTTCCAGTCCTTCGATGACGATAAATTTACTGTCCATTCTTATCCTTGAGAGCTTTGATATAAACCTGTACCGCCTTGTTATGGCTGGCGAGGTTAGTGCTAAAGGTATGGCCGCCCTTACCATCAGCAACAAAATAGAGATACGGCGTTTTAGCCGGATGCGCGGCCGCCTGCAAAGACGCCTCGCCCGGCACGGCAATCGGCCCCGGCGGCATGCCGCTAATCACGTAGGTGTTATAAGGCGTCGGCGTCTCGAGATCTTTGCGCGTTAGCTTACCATTATAGCTGTCGCCCATCCCGTAGATAACGGTTGGATCGGTTTGCAAACGCATGCCAATGCGCAGTCGGTTGATAAAGACAGAAGCGACCTGGTCACGCTCACCCGCCACCGCGGTCTCTTTCTCAATGATTGAGGCCATGGTCACCAGGTCGTTTTCGGTTTTGTACGGTAAACCGTCGACCTTACTTTCCCATGCTTGTGCCACAGCTTTGACCATTTTTTGATGAACGCGCTTGAGCAAGGCAACGTCCGTGGTATTGGCGGTGTACATCCAGGTGTCCGGGTAGAACCAGCCTTCAACCCACTCCGGGTGCTCAAACTTGAGCGTTTCCGCCACGGTCGCATAGCTGTCGTCTTTTAGCGTGTGCTGAATATAAGGCGCGTCACGCAGCTGTTCGAGTAAATCGCTCAGGCGCATACCTTCAACAAATCGCAGCGGGAACTGGGCTTCTTTTCCGCTGGCAAGCAGGCGCAGCATGTCGGTGACCGTCATCCCCGGCGTGAGGCGATAGGTACCCGCCTTAAAATTCGCCAGCTCAGGCTCTACGCGCAGCAGCCACTGAAAGACACGCGGTCGCACGATCAGTTTCTCTTCATAAAGCTGGGTGCCCAGCGCCAGGCGCCCGGTGCCCTGCTTCAGCGTGAAAATGGTTTCCTGATTGATCGGCAGCGGCGCTTTTGCCAGCTGGCGTACCTTCCACATGCCAGCCCCGGCGGCGATGCCCAGGACAATCAACAGAACCAGAAAGAAACGTAAAATCTTTTTCATCGGTAATCGGTTACTCACAAAGTGGGGCTAAAAAACGGTAAAGCTCGCGCGACGTATACTGCCAGTCCTGGGCCTGGTTTACCGGCACCACCGGCATCAGCGCGTTGCAAATAATGACCTCATCCGCACCCGCCAGAGTTTCTGGCCCTTCGCTGACCTCATGGATCCTCCATGGGGAACCGCTGAGATGCGAAATGATGCGCTGCCGCATGGTGCCATTAACGCCTGCACCGTCGATACGCGGGGTGTAAACGTCACGTCCTTTGCGCCAGAATAAATTAGCCGCACAGCATTCCACCAGGCTCCCCTGGCTGTCAAGAACCAGCGCCTCCTGGGCAGTCGTCTGTTCAAGATGCGTACGGATAAGCACCTGTTCAAGCCGGTTAAGATGTTTAATGCCTGCCAGGGCAGGATTGATCCCTAATTTTACCGGGCTGAGCGCCAACGTAATCCCCTGCCCGCGCCAGGCGGAGTAAAAAGCAGGATAAGGCGAGAGGGAAAGCATTCGCGTAGGCTGCGTACAATTTGAGGCGCTATAGCCGCGCCCGCCGGCCCCACGAGAAATAATCACCTTCAGAACGGCACGGGATTCGGATGCTGCCAGCATAGTCATCTCTTCGTTGAGCCTGCCCCAGTCAACCGGCGCGATCGTCAGCGCCTCGCAGGCCTGCTGCAGACGGCGAAGATGATCGGCCTGAAAGCGAACGGCGCCGTCGATGACGCTTGCCGTGGTAAAACAGCCATCGCCAAACTGAATCGCCCGGTCGTTTGCCGGGAGTGCGTCCTGCCACTGACCATTGATAAGAAACATAGAGATTCCTCAGGTGACGGAAACGTAAGGTTGCCAGAGGGATTCGCGGGCGACAAGAGGGGAATTCTGAACAGCAAAAGGGCCCGTAAGGGCCCCTGAGACGGCTAGCGAAGTTCATTGCTTCAAAATGCCCCGACCCGGGACTTATAAAAACAATGAATTGTGTTCACTGGCTTGCCCCAAACAGTCGAAAACCACTTTTTTCGGCTGTTTGTCATCAATCTGAGGGCCCGTAAGCGGGCCCTTTCAGAAACGGTTAGACCTTCTTGAAGATCAGAGAACCGTTAGTACCACCGAAACCGAAGGAGTTACACAGGGTGTACTCCATACCGCTAACCTGGCGAGCTTCGTGCGGCACAAAGTCGAGGTCGCAGCCAACATCCGGGTTATCGAGGTTGATGGTCGGCGGAACAGCCTGATCGCGCAGCGCAAGGATTGAGTAGATGGACTCTACTGCCCCCGCCGCGCCTAACAGGTGGCCGGTCATCGATTTGGTTGAGCTCACCATTACGCGGCTCGCATCAGCACCAAAGATAGACTTAACCGCCTGCGTTTCGGCTTTATCGCCTGCTGGCGTTGAGGTTCCGTGGGCGTTGACGTAGCCAATCTGCCCCGCAGAGATCCCTGCATCGCGCAGTGCGTTTTCCATCGCCAGCGCAGCACCTGCACCGTTTTCTGGTGGAGAAGTCATGTGGTAAGCATCGCTGCTCATCCCAAAACCAACAACTTCCGCATAAATTTTCGCGCCGCGTTTTTTCGCGTGTTCGTACTCTTCCAGCACGATAACGCCTGCGCCGTCGCCCAGCACGAAGCCATCACGATCTTTATCCCACGGGCGGCTTGCCGCTTGCGGGTTATCGTTACGGGTAGACAGTGCACGAGCCGCGCCAAAACCACCCACGCCCAGCGGGCTACTGGCTTTCTCTGCGCCACCGGCCAGCATCACATCGGCATCATTGTAGGCAATAATACGCGCCGCATGACCGATATTGTGCACGCCAGAGGTACAAGCCGTGGCAATGGAAATGCTCGGACCACGCAGACCCAGCATAATGGTCAGATGACCTGCCACCATGTTGACGATGGTCGAAGGCACGAAGAACGGGCTGATCTTACGAGGGCCACCGTTAACTAACGAGGTGTGGTTCTCTTCGATAAGCGTCAGGCCACCGATACCAGAGCCAATTGCAGCACCGATACGAGTCGCATTTTCTTCCGTTACTTCCAGGCCAGAATCCTGCATGGCCTGAATGCCAGCAACAATTCCATATTGAATGAATTCATCCATCTTGCGCTGATCTTTGCGCGAGATAATGTCTTCACAGTTAAAATCCTTTACTAAGCCAGCAAATTTCGTTGCATAGGCGCTAGTATCGAAATGGTCGATCAGGCTGATGCCACTCTGACCGGCAAGGAGAGCTTTCCAGGTAGACTCTACGGTATTGCCGACAGGAGACAACATGCCCAGTCCGGTCACAACTACACGACGCTTAGACACGTTTGTCCTCCAGGGAGGGATAAAATACTAGTGGGATAATTCAGATAAAACTCAGGCGGTCGAATGACCGCCTGGAGATGTTCACTTACGCCTGGTGACCGTTGATGTAATCAATGGCAGCCTGAACGGTAGTGATTTTCTCAGCTTCTTCGTCCGGAATCTCAGTATCAAACTCTTCTTCCAGAGCCATTACCAGCTCAACGGTGTCAAGAGAATCAGCGCCCAGGTCCTCAACGAAGGAAGCGGTGTTCACTACTTCTTCTTGCTTAACGCCCAGTTGTTCGCCAATGATTTTCTTAACGCGTTCTTCGATAGTGCTCATACTCTTAAATTTCCTATCAAAACTCGCTTTCGCGATGGTTTTCGTAGTGTATAAAATGTTTGAAAAGATGCAACCAAATCCCGGCTGGTCAAACCACGATTTTACGCTATTTTGCGGGCATTCACCCAAATAACGCAAATATTTTTCACCGTGATTAAACCATATACATTCCGCCATTGACGTGAAGGGTCTCACCAGAGATGTACCCAGCTTCGTCAGAGGCTAAAAATGCTACAGCACTGGCGATTTCATTTGCGCCGCCTAAGCGACCCGCAGGAACCTGCGCCAGAATACCCGCACGCTGTTCATCAGAGAGCGCACGCGTCATGTCCGTTTCAATAAAGCCCGGAGCAACAACGTTCACAGTAATACCGCGGGACGCAACTTCACGCGCCAGCGATTTACTGAAGCCAATCAAACCAGCCTTCGCCGCAGCGTAGTTAGCCTGACCAGCATTTCCCATGGTACCAACCACAGAACCGATAGAGATAATACGCCCATGACGCTTTTTCATCATAGCTCGCATTACCGCTTTTGACAGACGGAAAACAGATGACAGGTTGGTTTCGACAATGTCGTTCCACTCATCATCTTTCATGCGCATCAGCAGATTATCGCGAGTGATCCCGGCGTTGTTCACCAGAATATCGACTTCGCCAAACTCTTTGCGAATGCTGTCCAGCACGGCGTCGATAGAAGCCGGATCGGTCACGTTCAGCATGAAGCCTTTGCCGTTCTCGCCCAGATAATCACTGATGGCCTGCGCGCCGCTTTCGCTGGTCGCGGTACCGATAACTTTTGCACCGCGAGCCACTAAAGTCTCAGCGATAGCACGGCCGATACCACGGCTAGCGCCGGTTACCAGCGCAATTTTTCCTTCAAAACTCATGGTTTTCCTCGTCTTATTGTTCAAGCGCCGCTGACAGCGTAGCCGGCTCGTTAATGGCCGCTGCCGTCATGGTGTCAACAATACGTTTGGTCAGCCCGGTCAGCACTTTACCTGGGCCAGCCTCCAGCAAATGGGAGACGCCCTGTGCCGCAATAAATTCTACGGATTTGGTCCACTGCACCGGGCTGTAGAGCTGGCGAACCAGCGCGCTACGAATGGCTTCCGGTGAGGTTTCGCACTTCACGTCAACGTTGTTCACGACCGGAATAGCCGGTGCGTTAAAGGTAATATTTTCCAGCGCTACCGCCAGTTTGTCGGCCGCAGGCTTCATCAGCGCGCAGTGAGACGGTACGCTAACCGGCAGCGGCAGAGCGCGTTTTGCGCCAGCGGCTTTACAGGCGGCTCCGGCACGCTCAACGGCTTCTTTGTTACCGGCGATAACGACCTGGCCCGGAGAGTTAAAGTTCACCGGAGAGACAACCTGTCCCTGCGCTGACTCTTCACAGGCTTTTGCAATGGAAGCATCGTCGAGGCCGATGATAGCGGACATCGCGCCGGTTCCTTCCGGAACGGCATCCTGCATCAGCTTGCCGCGCAGCTCGACCAGACGTACGGCATCGGCGAAATCAATGACGCCAGCGCAAACCAGCGCGGAATATTCACCCAGGCTGTGACCCGCCAGCAGTGCAGGTGCTTTACCGCCCTGCTGCTGCCAAACGCGCCATAATGCGACGGAGGCCGTCAACAGCGCAGGCTGAGTCTGCCAGGTTTTATTCAGCTCTTCCGCTGGCCCCTGCTGGGTCAGCGCCCACAGGTCATAACCCAGCGCATCAGAAGCTTCGCGGAACGTGGCTTCAATCACCGGATAGCCTGCGGCGAGATCGGCCAGCATGCCAACGGACTGGGAACCCTGTCCCGGAAACACCATAGCGAATTGCGTCATGTCGAAAATTCCTTTAATCAAAAACGAACCAGTGCAGAGCCCCAGGTGAAGCCACCGCCGAACGCTTCCAGCAGTACCAGCTGACCGCGTTTGATGCGACCATCGCGTACCGCTTCGTCCAGCGCTGCCGGTACGGAAGCGGCAGACGTATTGCCATGGCGATCCAGCGTTACGACGACGTTATCCATCGGCATGCCGAGTTTTTTCGCGGTCGCGCTGATGATGCGCAGGTTAGCCTGATGCGGCACCAGCCAGTCAAGCGCGGAGCGATCGAGGTTATTTGCTGCCAGAGTCTCGTCGACGATGTGAGCCAGCTCGGTCACCGCGACTTTAAAGACTTCGTTCCCGGCCATCGTCAGGTGAATTGAATTCTCAGGATTCACGCGATCGACGTTCGGCAGCGTCAGCAGGTCACCATAGCTGCCGTCTGCGTGCAGATGCGTAGAAATGATGCCCTGCTCTTCAGATGCACCCAGCACGACGGCACCTGCGCCGTCGCCAAAAATAATGATCGTGCCGCGATCGGTAGGATCGCAGGTCCGCGCCAGCACATCAGCCCCGATAACCAGCGCGTTTTTCACGGCGCCAGACTTAACGTACTGATCGGCAATGCTCAGCGCATAGGTAAAGCCCGCACAGGCGGCAGCCACGTCAAACGCCGGGCAGCCTTTAATCCCGAGCATGGACTGAATCTGGCACGCCGCGCTTGGGAAAGCATGCGTTGAAGACGTTGTCGCAACAACGATCAGGCCGATGTCATTTTTATCAATGCCGGCCATGTCCAGCGCGCGGATTGCGGCTTCGTAACCCATGGTCGAAACCGTTTCAGTCGGGCCAGCAATACGGCGTTCACGGATACCTGTGCGGGTGACAATCCACTCGTCAGACGTATCGACCATTTTTTCCAGGTCAGCGTTAGTACGCACTTGTTCAGGCAGGAAGCTGCCGGTACCAATAATCTTCGTATACATGTACGCTCAGTCACTCTTAGGTAATACAGATTCCAGGCGAGCGCCAATCCGCTGGGGGACTTGCCGCTGCACCGCCTGCACTGCCTGTTCAATCGCGACAGCAAACGCTCGCTGATTGGCCGCACCGTGACTCTTAATCACCGTGCCGCGCAATCCTAACAGACAGGCGCCATTATACTGGTCGGGGTTGAGGTGACCGAATCGCCGTATCAGGCGCTTTTGTAGCCACTTCTTCAATATAATCAGCCACCACGACCTTTTTTTCCCTTCCCCCTGCGATTTGAGCAGCGAAAGGAACATCCTGACAACACCTTCCATCGTCTTGAGTGTGACGTTACCGACAAAACCATCACAGACCAGCACATCGGTCTTGCCGGTGAGCAATTCATTGGCCTCAAGGTATCCAATATAGTTCATTGAAGGCATTGTTTTTAATAAAGCAGAGGCCTCACGGATACTGTCCAGCCCCTTAGTCTCTTCTTCGCCGATGTTCAGTAACGCCACTTTAGGGCGACTGATACCGAGCACCTCTTCGGCCATTACAGAGCCCATAATGGCAAACTGCACCAGCATCGTGCTGTCGCAGTCTACGTTAGCGCCGAGATCAAGCACCACCGTTTTGCCCTTTTGCTGGTGCGGTAATACCGTCATCAGCGCCGGGCGCTCAATCCCCTCAATAGGTTTGAGCAGTAATTTTGCAAGCCCCATCAGCGCGCCGGTGTTTCCGGCACTGACGCAGGCCTCCGCCCGCCCCTCTTTCACCAGCTCAAGCGCAATGCGCATTGACGAACCGCGGCTGGCACGAATCGCCTGAGAAGGTCTGGCATCACTGGCAATAACCGATTCCGCAGGGATAATCTGCAGACGCGAGCGTTGCTCGAAATCAGCTTTGGCAAGTAATGGCGAGATAGCGTCGGGATTGCCGACTAAAAGAAGATTAAGCGAAGTGTTAGAGTCCAGTGCCTGCAAAGCTGCAGGCACTGTCACGGAAGGACCGAAGTCCCCACCCATGGCATCTAACGCTAGGGTTAGACGTCTCAAGGTTGCGCCAGATTACTTGACGATAACCTTGCGGCCGCGGTAGAAACCGTCGGCAGTGATGTGGTGACGCAGATGAGTTTCACCAGAAACTTTGTCCACGGACAGGGTGGCGGTGGTCAGCGCGTCATGGGAACGACGCATGCCACGTTTGGAACGGGTTGGTTTATTCTGTTGTACGGCCATGGACCTTACTCCTCAATTACTTACGCTTTAAACTGGCTAATACGGCAAATGGGTTTGGTTTTTCCGCCTCTGGAGGCAGTTCGCCAAAGACCATGTCCGCCTCGGACACTTCACAGTGTTCAGAATCATGCACCGGAACCACAGGCAGGCAGAGGATAACTTCATCTTCCACCAGCGCCCGCAGATCGATTTCACCGAATTCGTTAACCTCAATCGGCTCATACGCTTCCGGGAGTGCTTCAGCCTGTTCGTCAGAGCGGACCGGACTGAAACAATACGTTGTGTGAACATGATGCACAAACGGTTTCCCGCAACGCTGGCATTCGAGCGTTACCGTGACCTTTGCATCGCCGGTCAAGACCGCGAGGCGCTGGTTATCGATAGCGAATCTCATGGAGCATTCTACATCAGTGTCCACACTGACTACAGACTCGGCGATACGCTCAACCTGATCGGAAGCATATACTCCTTCGTAATCAAGGCGTTTTTGAGCCGTACGAACCGGATCAAGAGTCAGGGGTAATTTTACCTTTTGCATAGGGCGCGCATATTAACTTTGTAACGTCATAGAGTCAAAGAAAAAGGCCTGGAAACAGCGCCTTTTGCCATTTCTACCCTAAATAGTTTAAGTTGCAGACAGGCACCCGGCTCGGGTAAGCGAGCGCTGGTAACGCCTCTGCGGCTTAAAATATGACGGGTATATTCGCACACATTGCGGTGGCACAGTTTAAAATGCCTTTAACCAATTCGCTATCTTTAATGAAAAAAATATGAAACCTATTGTTCTGGCCTCAACCTCCCCCTTTCGCCGCAGCCTGCTTGAAAAACTCGGCATCCCTTTTATCACTGCAGCACCGGAGGTCGATGAGACGCCTCATCAGGGCGAAGATGCGCGCCATTTAGTAACCCGCCTCGCCCAGGCCAAAGCTCAGGCGTTAAAAGAACGCTACCCTCATCACCTTATTATTGGCTCCGATCAGGTCTGCGTATTGAATAACCAAATAGCCGGAAAGCCGCACAGCGAAGAAAATGCCGTACGGCAATTAATGCTGGCACGGGGAACCATCGTGACTTTTTATACCGGACTGGCGCTGTATAACTCAGCCAACGGGCAGCTACAAACGCTGTGTGAGCCCTTTGACGTTCATTTCCGTCATTTAACCGAGGAAGAAATTCGCCGCTATGTGCAAAAGGAGCAGCCGCTGAACTGTGCCGGGAGCTTTAAAAGTGAAGGATTGGGCATCACGCTGTTTGAGCGGCTGGAAGGGAAAGATCCGAATACCCTGGTTGGGCTACCGCTAATCAGCCTTTGCGAGATGCTACGCAACGAAGACTGTAACCCGTTGCTGGCCTAAAAAAAACGCTCCGGCAATCCGGAGCGCTTTCCGTTACTTCGCGTTGCGTAAAACCTGCAGGCAGCGCTTGAGATTATTGTCCAGCGGCGCTTCGATACGGATAACCTCCCCGGTGTTCGGGTGGGTAAACTTTAGCGCGGCGGCATGCAGGAACAGGCGATTTAACCCGGTGCCCGCAAGCTGCTTGTCAAATTCCCGGTCGCCATAGCGATCGTCAAATGCGATAGGATGCCCGGCGTGCAGAGTATGCACGCGAATTTGGTGAGTACGCCCGGTGACCGGACTGCAGCGCACCAGGGTAGCGAATTCATAACGCTCTTCGACCTTAAAGCGCGTTTCCGACGGCTTGCCTTCGCTGTTGACCCTGACGATACGCTCCCCGCTTTGCAGAATATTCTTCAGCAGCGGTGCCTGGACAACTTTCACGTGCGACTGCCACTGGCCGCGTACCAGCGCCAGATAATCCTTCTGCATCCCCTTCTCACGAAGTTGCTCATGAAGGGAGCGCAGCGCAGAGCGCTTTTTTGCCACCAGCAGAACGCCGGACGTGTCACGGTCAAGGCGGTGAACCAGCTCAAGGAAGCGGGCTTCCGGGCGCAGGGCACGTAACCCTTCAATCACGCCAAAGCTCAGGCCGCTGCCGCCGTGTACCGCCGTACCGGAAGGTTTATTGAGCACCAGAATGTGGTCGTCTTCATAAAGAATGACATCGCTCAGCGCGGCGACTTTTTGCAGATGCGGAGAAACGGCCTCTTCTTCACGCTCGGCAACACGCACCGGCGGGATGCGAACCTCATCCCCGGCTTCCAGTTTGTACTCAGGCTTGATGCGCTTTTTATTCACCCGCACCTCGCCTTTACGCACGATGCGATAAATCATGCTTTTTGGCACACCTTTCAGGCGGGCAAGCAAAAAGTTGTCGATACGCTGCCCGGCCTCGTCGGCCGAAATTGCAACGATTTTTACTGATGGAGTCTCTGTTTTCATGGTCGGCGATTCTAAATAGCCCACGCGCATAGCGCCACTCATTTTTATGTGCTTAACTGACAATCTGTTCTGTTTTAAACCGTCCAGACCGCCTTTTTTCATGCTCTTTGTCGCAAGGTTAAAATAGCGGTTAAAAAACTGTAAGAAACAGGGCGCTAATAGCAAAAGTCATCTTGCTATAACAAGGTTAGCAGTGGAATAATGTTGCGGTTTTCCGTGTTGAATCTTGTTAGAACAAGAAAGTTTGCGGAATACCAATTTTGCCTGAACGTTCATCCACGCAGCAATGGCGTAAGACGTATTGTACTTTCAGGCAGTTAGCGGGCTGCGGGTTGCAGCCTGACCGGTAAAATGGAATCAACTCTTAAGAAACATTCTAAGGTTATTCCCACGATAATTGCGCTGTATTTCCGTATGAAATACAGGCAACCGACACTTTGCGCCTCTCAGCAAGCGACAACCGTGAGGTTGGCGACTACGCGTTTAGTCACGAGGCCATCGGTTCACTCCCGGTTAGCGTCACCATGCCCGCAGCTCTGTCGCCAATGTAAGAATAATGAGTAAGTTACGATGAAAAGAATGTTAATTAACGCAACTCAGCAAGAAGAGTTGCGTGTCGCCCTTGTAGATGGGCAGCGTCTGTACGATCTGGACATTGAAAGCCCGGGACACGAACAGAAAAAAGCAAACATCTATAAAGGCAAAATCACCCGTATTGAACCAAGTCTGGAAGCGGCGTTTGTTGATTATGGCGCAGAAAGACACGGCTTCCTTCCTCTGAAAGAAATCGCCCGCGAATACTTCCCTTCGAATTACGCTTCCCACGGCCGTCCGAACATCAAAGACGTTCTGCGCGAAGGTCAGGAAGTCATAGTCCAGATTGATAAAGAAGAGCGTGGTAATAAAGGTGCGGCCTTAACGACCTTTATCAGCCTTGCGGGTAGCTATCTGGTTCTGATGCCAAACAACCCTCGCGCCGGCGGCATTTCACGTCGTATCGAAGGGGATGACCGTACCGAATTAAAAGAAGCGCTTTCTTCCCTTGAACTGCCGGACGGTATGGGTCTTATCGTACGTACCGCAGGCGTGGGTAAATCTGCAGAAGCGCTGCAGTGGGATCTGAGTTTCCGCCTGAAGCACTGGGAAGCTATCCAGAAAGCCGCTGAAAACCGCCCTGCTCCTTTCCTGATTCACCAGGAAAGCAACGTTATCGTTCGCGCCTTCCGCGACTACCTGCGCCAGGATATCGGCGAAATCCTGATCGACAACCCGAAAGTGCTTGAGCTGGCTCGCCAGCACATTGCCGCGCTGGGTCGCCCGGATTTCAGCAGCAAAATTAAGCTCTACACCGGTGAAATTCCGCTGTTCAGCCACTATCAGATTGAGTCGCAGATTGAGTCCGCCTTCCAGCGCGAAGTCCGTCTGCCGTCCGGTGGTTCTATCGTCATTGATACCACCGAAGCCCTGACCGCCATCGACATCAACTCCGCGCGAGCAACCCGCGGCGGCGATATCGAAGAAACCGCCTTCAACACTAACCTTGAAGCGGCCGATGAAATTGCCCGTCAGCTGCGCCTGCGCGACCTCGGCGGCCTGATTGTTATCGACTTCATCGACATGACGCCGGTTCGCCACCAGCGCGCGGTTGAAAACCGTCTGCGTGAAGCGGTGCGTCAGGACAGAGCACGTATCCAGATCAGCCACATCTCACGCTTTGGCCTGCTGGAAATGTCACGTCAGCGTCTGAGCCCGTCTCTTGGCGAGTCCAGTCACCACGTGTGCCCTCGCTGTAGCGGTACCGGCACCGTACGTGACAACGAATCCCTGTCGCTCTCCATTCTGCGCCTGATCGAAGAAGAAGCGCTGAAGGAGAACACCAAAGAAGTTCACGCTATCGTGCCTGTGCCGATTGCCTCTTACCTGCTGAACGAAAAACGTGATGCGGTAAGCGCGATTGAAAAACGCCAGGGCGGCGTGCGCGCGATTATCGTGCCAAACGATCAGATGGAAACGCCGCATTACTCCGTACTGCGCGTGCGTAAGGGCGAAGAAACCCAGACGCTGAGCTACATGCTGCCTAAGCTGCATGAAGAAGAGATGGCGATGCCTTCTGAGGAAGAATACATCGAACGTAAGCGTCCTGAGCAACCGGCTCTGGCGACCTTCGTGATGCCAGAAGTGCCGCCTGCGCCGCAGGAAACCGCCGCGGTTGAACCTGCAGTAACGGCCGTTAAGCCAGCCGCTGTGAAGCCAAAAGCTAACGTAGCCGAGCAGCCTGGTCTGGTTAGTCGTTTCTTGTCTGCACTGAAAAAACTCTTCGCCGGCGACAGCGCCGTGGCCGAAGTGAAAGAAGTGAAGGAAGAAAAAGCGACTGAATCTGATACCCAACGTCAGGATCGTCGCAACAATAACCGCCGTCAGAACAATCGCCGCGATCGTGGCGATCGTAATGAGCGCGGTGACCGCAACAACCGCGATCGCGATAACCGTGACAATCGTAATAACCGCGATGACCGCAACGGTGAAGGCCGTGAAGCTCGCGAGCCGCGTGAGGGTCGTGACGACAACCGCCGTAACCGCCGTAATGGTCAGCAGCAGAATACGGAATCCCGTGAAGTTCGCCAGAACGTTGCTACTGCCGTAGACGATGCTGAAAAACAGCAGAAGTCCCGTGACGAGCAGCAGCCGCGTCGCGAGCGTAACCGCCGTCGTTCTGATGAAAAACGTCAGGCTCAGCAGGAAGTGAAAGCGCTGCAGCAGGACACTAATGTTGTTGAGCAAGAAGCCGAGCAGGAAGAGCGTTCCCCGCTGATGCAGCGCCGTAAGCCGCGCCAGCTGAGCCAAAAAGTTCGCTTTGAATCTGCCGACGCTCCTGCTGTTGAAGAAACTCAGGTTGCTCAGGCGAGCACCGAGCTGGCAACTATCCCGCTTCCAGCTGTAGTCGAAGCACCAGTGGCCGCAGAGCAGCAGGATGAAAACGCAGAAAACCGTGAAACTACCGGCATGCCGCGTCGTTCACGCCGTTCTCCACGTCACCTGCGTGTGAGCGGGCAGCGTCGTCGTCGTTACCGTGACGAGCGTTACCCGGCGGTGTCTCCAATGCCGTTAGCAACCGCCTGCGCATCTCCGGAGCTGGCGTCTGGTAAAGTGTTCATCACCTACCCGATTGCTCGTCCACACGATCAGGTTGCTCAGGAAGAAGTCTTCCAGTCTCACGAAGAAGTTCAGCACACCAACGTTGCTGAGGCCGCGGCCATTGAAGCCGTAGCCCCTGTCGCCGACGTGCAGGTTAGTGAGCCTGTGAAAGCAGAAGAGACCGTTGTTGCGCCAGTCGCGGTTGAAACAACGCATCCGGAAGTCATCGATGCGCCTGTTACCGAACAGCCACAGCTGATTGCCGCTGCGGATGAAGCCGTCGCCGAAGAAACCGTTGCACAAGCTGAACCTGTCCAGGAAGAAGCTGCCCAGGCGGTTTCGCAGGCAGCTGAAGTTAGCGAACCTGCTCCGGTTGCTGAAGAAGCGCCAGCGGCAGCAGAAGCGCCGGTCGCGGTGGTTGAAGAAGTGAAGCCCGTGGTTGAAGAAGTGAAACCTGTGGTTGAAGCGGCACCTGCGGTAGAAGCAGAGCCGGTGAAACAGGCGGTTAAAACCGAAGCAGCAGTCGCCGTTAAGCACGCTACAGCGCCTATGACCCGAGCTCCGGCTCCGGTATACACCCCTGAAGCACCTCGCAATAGCGAATGGGTTCGCCCGTCCTTCGAGTTCAGCGGTAGAGGTTCTGCCGGCGGCCACAGCGCGAGCCAGCAGGCTACTGCGCCAGCGACACGCCCAGGCAAAGCGGACTAACTTCCGCTAAGCCGTACTAAGCCGGTCAACTGACCGGCTTTTTTTTGCCCTTAATTCAGTACTTATAACGTGGTAGCTATCTACCCATTAAAGATGCATTTGAAATGCACATTATGATAAACGCCACGCCAATTTGTATGATGTAATACCTGCGGAACTTGTTGAGGAGAAACACCATGCTCCCGATCCCCGCCAACTGTATTCACACCCGCTCGTCCCCTTTCTGGGATAAAGAGTCTGCTCCGGCAGGTCTTTTTCAACGTCATCTGGACAAAGGCACCCGTCAGGGCGTCTATCCGCGCCTGACCGTCATGCGCGGTAAAGTTCGCTATCTGGGCTATGCCGATGAGACTACGCCCGAGCCGGAAACAGAACTGATAATTGAAGCTGGCCACTTCGGCGTTTTCCCGCCGGAGAAATGGCACCACCTCGAACTGATAACCGAGGATGCGGTATTCAACATCGACTTTTTTGTGGCCCCGGAAGTTCTCCGTTCACTGTAGCGACAGAAGGAATCTTATTATGCTGACCATCCCCCAAACGTATCTGCATACCCGTGCAACGCCGTTCTGGACCAAAGAGACGGCACCTGCCGCGCTGTTCACCCATCACAACACTAAAGCCGGCGTTTTTGGTCGACTTTCGGTGATGCAGGGTGCGGTGAAATACTTTGGTTTCCCGGATGCGGATGCCACGGTTCCCGACGTGGAAATCGTGATTGAAGCCGGAGCCTTTGCTATCTCTCCGCCGCAAAAATGGCATCGTATTGAGCTTTTGACCGATGATACTTATTTCAATATCGACTTCTTTGCCGCGCCTGATGCGAAGCTGGAAGGTACCGGCCTGGGTAAAGTAGTGAACAGCCAGAGGAACGCGTAATGGGCAAGGCAACGTATACCGTCAGCGTGACCAACAACAGCAACGGCGTTTCGGTCGACTACGAGACCGAATCCCCCATGACGCTGCTCATCCCGGACGTGGCCGCCGAAGTCGTGAAAGACCTGGTAAATACCGTGCGCGCCTACGACACGGAAGACGAACACGAAGTGTGCGGCTGGTGAATTTTCGCTAAAAAAAAGCCCGCTCCGGGGTGCGGAAGCGGGCATATAAAGCGCGTTCAGTTTCATAACGCGCCCAAAACGGTAAAGCCTATCGACTATTCAACTGGAAAAGCGACATGCCTTGCATATCGGTGAATACTTTATAAGAGGCCTGTAAGGCGGCCTGCTGCTGCACATAGTTAGACACGGTTGCGGTCCAGTCTGCGCCCACCAGTTGACTCATCTGATCGGTCTGCGCCAGCGCTCGCTCACTGCCTAAATCATCCAGCTTGCTGAGCTCATTCAGCTGGGTACCTAACTCCGCACGCACGGTCGACACATTGCTCAGGGCATTCCCCAGGCCACGGTTTGTTTTGGCGACAGCGGCATCAAGAGCTTTTTTACCCGCATCATCCAGCCCGGCTGTCGGCGTTTTCAGCGCCTTGATAGCAGAGTCCAGCATGTTGAAGATATTGGTCTCGCTCGGTGAACCATCAGGTTCAGGCGTCGCGTTACTGGAGATATGGTTAAAGACTTCATCGCCGGTATGACCGATAGTCATAGTACGCGCGGAGTCAACCTGCTGGGTAATCGGGATAGTCCCGCCGTTGTAGGTCACGCTCCCCGCCGCCCCGGCAAACGGTGCTGCCTCGGTTTTATAACCGGCAAAAATATAGCGACCGTTGCCGTCAGTACTGTTAGCCAGGTTTAAGATTTGATTGCGTATACCTTCGAGATCGGTTGCCAAAGACGCCCGATCGTCATCACTCAATGTCCCGCTGTTTGCGGCATAAACAATCTTTTCCTGCGCGCTTTGTATTGAAGAGACCGTTTGCTGAAGCACGCTCTCTTCCAGGGAGACCTTCTGAGTTGCAAACGTCCTCGCCAGTTTGTACTGGTCATTCATGGACTGCGCCTGGGAAAGCACTACCGCCTGAGAAGCCGCGATCGGATCGTCCGACGGGCGGTTCACTCGGTTACCGGTGCTCATCTGCTCGCCATAGCTCAACCATAAACTCTGCGAGTCGCTAATGCCGCGCATGTTCTGGTCATACAACATTTGGGTACTGATACGCATGACGCTGGCTCCCGTTAACGAATATTCAGCAAGGCATCAAACAGCGTTGACGCAGTCTGGAGGACCTGGGCGTTGGCCATGTAGTACTGCTGATAACGCTGCAGGTTGCCGTACTCTTCGTCGAGGTTAACGCCTGAGATAGACTGCTGCTGCTTCGTTAGCTGCGTAACCACGTTGCCCTGAGTGGTGCTGGTGACCTTCAGGCTGGCCGTTTTATTCCCCACGTCGCTGACCAGGGTAGCGTAGGCGTCATTGAAGGTCTTATTGCCTTCAATCTGCTTCGAGTTTTGCAGATCAAGCATCGCCTGAGCATTACGGTTATCGCTCTTGCCCGAGGCAGGATCGCTTGCCAGCGCCAGCTTAGCTTCGTCTTTGATGGCCAGGTTCATGTTCACCACGGCATCAGAAACCGGTTTTACGGTAAAGCTTTCATTGTTGGCAGGCGTGCCGCTCACGCCAACTTTCAGCCCATCAAAGTTCAGGCTTACGTTGCCGCCTGCGTCCGTGGTGGTGCCCGGATTGATATTGGCATTGTCAGACAGGCGGGTCACTTTCCAGCTGCCGCTCACGAACTCAACCTTATAATCGCTGGCCTGTACCTGCTTGCTGTCGGTGATGGACGCCGTCAGTTGCGTACCGCTGGTATTACGGCTGTTGCTCAGTACGGTTGGGCCGCCAATCGTGAACAGGTTGGTGCCTTTGTCTCCGTTAGCATCATAACCCTGGGTATGCTGGCCGTTCATGGCCGCCGCAAAAGCCTGTGCCATCTGGCCGAGACGGTTACGCGCGCTGTCCAGGTCCTGAGAACGGAAGGTAAACAGGCCGCCAAGTGAGCCGGAGTTCAGCTGGCTTTCCGGAATTTCAACCTTGCCGGCGACAGGATCGACAAACGCAACGGTCGTGCGGGAGGGATCCGCGCTGGAGTTAACCGCAGCCAGCTGGTTAGCGGTATCGCCCTGCACCAGCGTCAGGCCATTGCCGATAGACACGTTATAGGTGCCGCCGTCCTGCACGCTGACTTCAACGCCGACGATTTGGTTGAGCTGGCTGACAAGCTGATCGCGCTGATCCAGCAGGTCATTCGGCGCTGAACCCGCGCCCACGCCCTTCAGCCGCGAAATCTGATCATTCAGGTTGGCAATCTGTTTGGCGTAGGTGTTGATTTGGTCAACGCTACTGGTGATAGACAGGTTGACCTGCTTATCCTGATCGCGCAGATACTGGTCGGTCACCTTAAACTGGTTTACCAGGCCATCCGCTTTACCCAGCAGAGCCTGACGTGCCGCCGGATCCTGAGCATTACTGGTCAGCGTCTGCAGGCCAGAGAAGAAATCCTGCATGGTTTTGGACAACGAGTTAGTCGTCCCGGACAGGATGTTGTCAATTTTTGACATCTGCTGGTACTGCGTCGTCAGCCCGCTGCTTTGCGTTTGTGCCGCGCGCAGCTGGTTGGTGATAAACGAGTCATATTCACGCTGTATGCCGTTAACATACACGCCATTGCCCACATAGCCGCCCCCGGTCAGGGTGCTTTTTGACTGGGACAGAATCGTCGTCTGGCGGGTATAACCGTTTACGTTATAGTTAGAAATATTGTTGCCGACGGTGCTTAATGCTGCCTGGGCAGCACTCAGGCCGCTCATGGCGCTGTTAATCAGGCTATTGGACATGAAGGTTCCTTCATAGCGTGTGGTCAAAGGTTCTGCTGTTTATTATCGGCAGCAGGCCACGAGACTTGAGTCTCTTCAGAACAAATTTGACAAATCGGTGCTGTAGGCTTTGGAAACCTTGTCGCTCATTGATTTCAGCTGCTGGATCATGCCGGTCAGCTTACGGGCGTAATTAGGATCCGTGGCGTAACCGGCGTTTTGCAGCGCCTGAGCGCCCTGCTCTGCGGAAGCTGCGTTCGTCACGGCAGCGTAGCGCGGGTTTTTCGTCAGCAGGCCAACGTAGTCCGAAAGCGCTTCAAGGTACGAGCTGTAAACGCGGAACTTCGCTTTGACCTTCTTCGCCTCACCGTTTTCAAACTCGGTGGTGGTGATTTCGGTGGTCGCCCCTTTCCAGCCCGGCGTCGCTTTGACGCCAAACAGGTTAAAGCTAGGCTCGCCTTTTTCGGTACGGATTTGCCTCTGCCCCCAGCCGGACTCCAGCGCCGCCTGCGCCAGTATCAGGTGATGAGGGATGCCGCTCGCCTCACTCGCCAGACGAGCCGGCAGCGAGAGCTGCGCCAGGAAGTCTTTGCTGTCTCCGCTCATCGGCTCTTCGTTTGAAGGCGCGCGCGGCACGGCCTGACGCACCATCTGCGTCAACGTCTGATTTTGATAGCTGGTAACGGTTTGCGGATCGAGCTTCATTGGGATCTGGCCCGCCGTCTCGGACGGATCGGCCTGCTCACCGCCCATTTGTTTGACCATCGCATCCGCCAGCCCCAGCCCTTTCGCGCTAAGCTGCTGGGCAATCTGCTGGTCATACATGCTGGTGTACATACGGGTGGATTCGCTGCTGAAAATTCCGTCTTTCGGCAGCGCCTCACGCATGCTTTTCAGCATCATCTGCACGAACATGCCCTCCACCTGATGAGCCACCTCTTTCAGGTGCCCTTTCGGATCCTGTCCGGCCTTCGCCTTTAAATCATTCAGCGAGTTAGCGTCAAAAGCGGCATTGGCAAGTGAACGGGCATCAGTAAGCATCAGATGATTTCCAGTTTCGCACGCAGGCAGCCCGCGCTTTGCATTGATTGCAGGATAGACATCAGATCGATTGGCGTGGCACCCAGCGCGTTCAGCGCGCGGACGACATTGTTCAGGTTGGCGCTGGAATTCACGCGCTGTACCGAGCCACCGCTCTGACGCAGATCGATCTGCGTTTGCGGCGTTACTACGGTCTGACCGCCGCCAAATGGCGTATTAGGCTGGCTGACCTGGTTTTGACGGTTCACCGTGACGGACAGATTTCCCTGCGCGACGGCGCAGTTATCCAGCGTCACTTCACGGTTCATGACCACCGAGCCCGTACGGGAGTTAATTACCACGCGGGCATCCTGAACCGGCATGTTGACCTCAAGGTTCTGGATATCTGCCAGCAGGCGAACCTGCGAGCTGCCGCCGCTTGGCACGCGAATTTGAATGGTACGGCCGTCCAGCGCCGTGGCGCTGCCAAAGCCGCGTGAACGGTTAATGGTGTCGGTAATCTGCTGCGCGAGGCTGAAGTCATCGTCGTTAAGCTGCAGATTAAGGGTATTGCCATTGCCAAAGGTACCGGCCAGCTCGCGCTCGACGACCGCGCCACCGGTGATACGCCCGCCGTTAAGCTGGTTCACCTGCACGCTGCTGCCGCCTGCGGCAGCGCCCGCGCCGCCGACCAGCACGTTACCCTGCGCCAGGGCATAAACCTGGTTATCAACGCCCTTAAGCGGGGTCATTAACAGCGTACCGCCGCGCAGGCTCTTGGCGTTACCCATTGAGGAAACGACAACGTCGATGTTCTGCCCCGCCCGCGCGAACGCCGGATATTTGGCGGTCACCATAACCGCCGCCACGTTTTTCAGCTGCATATTGGTGCCGGTCGGCACGGTGATGCCCAGCTGGGAAAGCATGTTGTTCAGGCTTTGGGTGGTGAACGGCGTTTGCGTCGTCTGGTCACCGGTGCCGTCGAGCCCGACGACCAGGCCGTAGCCTATCAGGGAGTTTTCACGCACGCCCTGCACGGTCGTCAGGTCGCGGATACGGTCAGCTGATGCATACGCCGTTACCAGCAGCACAACCAACCCAAATAAATATTTAACCATGGTACCCCTCGCTTACATCGGCGATACGTTAAGGAAGAAGCGCTGCAGCCAGCCCATGTTCTGCGCTTCATTAATGTAGCCGTTACCGACATACTCAATTCGGGCATCCGCCACCTGGGTCGACGCAACGGTGTTGCTGCCGCTGATGGTGCGCGGGTTCACTACGCCAGAGAAGCGGATAAATTCGGTTCCCTGGTTGATGGCTATCTGTTTCTCACCCACGACGTGCAGGTTACCGTTCGCCAGCACCTGGTCGACGGTCACCGTCAGGGTGCCGCTAAAGGTGTTGCTGGCATTGGCGCCGCCTTTGCCGTTAAAGCCATTGCTGCCAGAGGCATTCAGGTCAGCTTTCCCATTCCCCAATAGCCCTGCGGCGAAGGTCGGCACGGTATCAAAGCCAAGGGCCGATTTGCCGTCGCGGCTGGCATTCGCCGAAGAACTTTTACTGGCGCTAACATTTTCCTGAAGCTGGATGGTTAAGGTGTCGCCGATATTACGCGGGCGACGGTCTTCAAACAGCGGCTGATAGCCGTAGTTCATCGGCTGTGCGGTCTGGAAAATTGACCCGTTGATCGCTGGCGCAGGGCCAGGCACCGGCTGGGCGGTAGTCGCACCTTCAACCAGCGGTTTAGTAGGCACAAGGGCGCAGCCGCTTACGGCAAACACCAGACTCAGGACAACAGGACGGAGCACCATTGGGTTTTGCATTGCTTTCATCTTCAGGTCACGGCAGCCGGCGCGCTTTCACGCGCCGGCACACGCCTTACATTTGCGTCAGTTTTTGCAGCATCTGGTCGGTCGTGGAGACCGCTTTGCTGTTGATTTCGTAAGCGCGCTGAACCTGGATCATGTTCACCAGTTCTTCAGCAACGTTGACGTTTGAGGTTTCAACGTAGCCCTGATACAGCAAACCTGCGCCGTTCAATCCCGGCGTGGAATCGTTTGGCGCACCGGATGCCTGGGTTTCGGTGTAAAGGTTCTCACCGATACTTTCCAGGCCGGTATCGTTCATAAAGGTCGTCAGGTTAAGCTGGCCAACCTGCACCGGAGCGGCCTGCCCCTGCAAGGTTGCGCTCACCACGCCGTCACGTCCGATAGTCAGGCTTAGGGCGTTTGCCGGCACGGTTATCGCAGGCTGAACCTGGAAACCGCCCGCCGTTACCAGCTGGCCGTTCTGGTCAACCTGGAAAGAACCATCGCGGGTGTAAGCAGAGGTGCCGTCCGGGAGTAAGACCTGGAAGAAGCCTTCGCCTTTAATCGCCACGTCCTTGCTGTTGTCCGTTTTAGACAGGTTGCCCTGGCTGTGCAGACGCTCGGTTGCGACCGGGCGAACGCCGGTACCAATCTGCAAACCTGACGGCAGCGTTGTTTGCTCAGAAGACTGGGCGCCCGGCTGACGAATGGTTTGGTAAAGCAAATCTTCAAACACGGCGCGTTGACGCTTGAAACCGTTGGTGGAGACGTTTGCCAGGTTGTTGGCAATCACATCCATATTGGTTTGCTGTGCATCAAGACCCGTTTTGGCAATCCATAAAGAACTGATCATGGTTGAATCCTGTAATAAGTGAGCCGGACGTTAGGTCATTTGCAGCAGCGTGTTAGCGCGCTGTTCATTGTCATCAACGTTCGAGATAACTTTCATCTGCATCTCAAAACGACGGGCGTTGGCTATCATGTCCGCCATCGCTTCCGCCGGTTTGACGTTGCTGCCTTCCAGTACGCCGGACATCACCTTAATGGTAGGGTCCGCCTGCAGTACCGCACCGCGTGTAGCCTGGGCGGTGGCGTTTAAACGGAAAAGTCCGTCATCGCCGCGCACCACTTCCTGCTGCGTGGCTTTCACCAGCTTCAGTCGGCCAATCGGTGACACGGTATTCGGCGGGTCGCCGGGGTTCAGCGCGGAGATGGTTCCATCCGCGGCAATGGTCACCTGCGAGCCTTCCGGCACCGCGATAGGGCCACCGTCGCCGATAACAGGCCGGCCGCCAATGGTCAGCTGACCGGCAGGGCTTACCTGAATGTTACCGTTGCGGGTATAGGCTTCCCCGCCCTCCTGCGTCTGCACCGCCAGCCAGCCATCCTGCTGTAAAGCAACGTCCATCGGGCGCGAGGTGTAGTCCATTTGACCCGGCGTCATATCTGCCCCTGGCGTTGAGGCAATGACGAGGGTACGGGTTGGCAGAGAAAGCCCTTCAACCGGAACCGCACGCAAAGCGTTAAGCTGCGCGCGGAAGCCCGGAGTCGAAGCGTTCGCCAGGTTGCTCGCCGTGACTGACTGTTGATTCAGCGTTTGGCTGGCAGCGCCCATGGCGGTGTAGATTGCATGATCCATTAAGCCGTCCCTTCAGGCGCTTAGCGCAGGTTAACCAGGGTGTTGAGGATCTGGTCCTGGGTTTTGATGGTCTGCGCGTTCGACTGATAGTTACGCTGCGCGACGATCATGTTCACCAGTTCTTTACTCAGATCCACGTTCGAAGACTCCAGCGCACCGCTGGTCAGCGTCCCGAAGTTACCGGTGCCCGCGAGGCCCAGCAGCGCAACGCCGGAGGAGTTGCTTGCGGTCCAGACGTTATCGCCCTGAGACTGCAAACCTTCAGGGTTAGCAAAGTTGGACAGCACAATTTGCCCCAGGAGCTGGTTCTGCTCGTTGGAGTAGTTGCCGACCACGGTGCCATCATCGTTAATCTGGTAAGAAACCAGGTCACCCGGCTTATAACCGTTCTGCAGGGTGGCAACGATGTTGTTCGCGCCGGTGTTCTGCTGCATGGAGTTCTGGAAGCTCAGCGCGAAGCTGGCAGGCGTTGCGCCGTTGGTCACGCCGGTCGTCACGTTGATGCTGGTTGGCAGCGTGTTCGGGTTTGGAATCGGGTCGGCGGCGTTGGCAGTAATACCCTGCAGGTTGCCGTTATTGTCGAAACGCATAAACCCTGCAGGAGTTGCCGTTGAACCCGCAACAGAGGAATCCTTGGTATAAACTGCCCAGGTATTATCCGCGCTCTTCACGTAGTAAATGTCCATGCCGTGGGCGTTACCCTGGCTGTCATAGACGGTTACCGTGCCCTTCTTGTTGTAGCTATCCGCTTTGGTCGGATCAAACGGCGTAGTGGCTGGCAGTTTGTCGGTAGAGTTGAGGTTGATCTGCTGGGACGCCGTGGTGGTGGATTTTGCCGCCATCAGGGTATTCGGCACAGACAGCCCTACCGGGTTTGCGCCCTGCTGAATGGTTGGCGGGGTGCCGGTGGCTGGGTAACCGGTCAGCTGCAGGCCCTGCATGTTCACCAGGTTGCGGTTTTCATCCAGTTTGAACTGACCGTTACGGCTGTAAAAAACGGAGCCGGAGCTGTCGACCAGGCGGAAGAAACCGTTCTGGCTGATCGCCACGTCCAGGCCACGGCCGGTGCTGGTGGTTGTGCCGTCGCCAAAGTTTTGGGTCACGCCCGCAACTTTAACGCCCAGGCCCACTTTAGAGCCTGCAAACATGTCGGCAAAAGAGACCGAGCCGGATTTAAAACCGTAGGTGGCGGAGTTGGCAATGTTGTTACCAATCACGTCCAGGTTGGTGGCCGCAGCATTTAAGCCGCTGACCGCTTGAGAAAACGCCATGTCTTACTCCTGCTAAGGTTATAGGCTTAAATAATTTGCCTGATTGCATCAAGGGTCGTGGAACCGTAGGTTCCGAGATCCAGCTTCGCGCCATCTTTGCCGTTGATAACGCCGTTCACCATGGCGAAGTTCAGCGGCTGAGCCACCAGCTGCGTCCCGCCGTTGGTAGCATTGATTGCCACGGTATAAGAGCCGTCCGGCACGTTAGTGCCGTCGTTGGCGCTGCCGTCCCAGGTAAAGGTGTGAACCCCGGCGCTCAGGCCGCCAATCTCGATGGTGCGGACCACTTTGCCGTCCTTATCAGAGATCGTCGCGGTGACTTTATCCGCCGCCTGCTGCAGCTCAACGCCAAACGGCGTGGTGCTGATGGTGTTGGTTTTGGAGTCCGTGCCCGCCAGCACTTTGTTGCCCGGGATCATGACGCCGTGACCAATCAGGGCGCTCGCCTGCAGAGACTGGTTCTGGTTCAGCTGGCCGGAGACAGAGCCCAGCGTGGTGTTGAGTTTTTCGATGCCGCTCACGGTACTGATCTGCGCCAGCTGCGTGGTCAGTTCGTTGTTCTGCATTGGGTTGGTCGGATCCTGGTTTTTTAACTGCGCCACCAGCAGGGTCAAGAAGCTCCCCTGCAGGTCTGCCGCGCTGTTGCCCGTCAGGCTGTTTTTGGATGCGCCAGCCGTAGGATCAACATTGTTAGTCGGATCGTTCATTTTGACTGCAAGGGACATATAGGCTCCTGTTACTGACCGAGAGTGAGCGTTTTCATCATCATGCCCTTCACGGTGTTGAGCACCTCGACGTTGGCCTGGTAGCTGCGGGAGGCAGACATGCTGTTCACCATCTCGCCGACCACGTCTACGTTAGGCATCCGCACGTAGCCGCGCGCGTCTGCGAGCGGGTTGCCCGGCTGGAAAACCAGCTTGTCCGGCGCATCGCTCTCCACCACTTTGGTCACTTTAACGCCACCGGTCGCCGCACCAGGTGCTGCGTCCACCTGAAAAACGACCTGTTTTGCGCGGTAAGGCTGGCCGTCTGGCCCGGTCACGCTGTCGGCGTTGGCGAGGTTACTTGCCGCCACGTTCATGCGCTTGGACTGGGCGGTCATAGCCGAACCGGCGATGTCGAAAATATTGAGTAAAGCCATCGATTATCCCTGTAGCACCGACATCATGCTTTTAATTTGCCCGCCAAGCACCGTGAGGTTTGTTTGGTAATTCAGGCTGTTATCGGCAAACTGCGTACGTTCGCGGTCCATATCGACGGTGTTGCCGTCCATTGCAGGCTGGTCAGGTACGCGGTAGAGGAGATCGAGCGACGGAGTGGAGTGGGTCTGGGCCGGAATATGGCGAGCCGAAGTCAGCGCAAGCGACATGCCGCCCCCTTCAACGCGTCCGCGCTCCATCACTTTTTTCATTTCACTGGCAAAGTCGATATCGCGCGCCTGAAAGCCCGGCGTGTCGGCATTGGCGATATTCGCGGCCAGGATCTCTTGACGCTGGGCACGCAAATTAAGCGCTTCCTGCTGAAATCGCAGTGCGGCGTCCAGTTTATCGAGCATGCTTCCTCCATGGTCCATAGAATTAGGAATCGTCCGAAAGCTTAAAGCGCCTTACGCGTACGCGATGGGTGGAATAAGCGCAAAATACGTCGCTATTTGTCGCCTTGATCAAAACGACTCACGGTTAAAATCACCGCAACCTGAGAACGGAGAAGCGCGATGATAAGCCTGAAAATCTGGAGCGGCGTAGCAAGTTTGCTGGTCAGCCAACTGGCCCTGGCGGGTACGCTCGATCTGCCGCTGACCCAGTATTTCCAGCAGCGGCTGGCGGGGATCAGCGATGACGTCAGCGTCAACGTGAAAACGCCAGACGGCCAGCTTCCCGCCTGCCCTCAGCCCGAATTCTCAACGCCGGGAAATGCAAAACTGTGGGGCAACGTGAGCGTCATGGCACGCTGCGGCAGCGACAAACGCTTTATCCAGGTTCAGGTCATTGCCACGGGCGATTACGTCGTCGCCAGTCGGGCAATCGCGCGCGGCGCAAGAATCGACCCAGGCAGCGTAGAGTTAAAACGGGGCCGCCTTGACCAACTCCCCCCAAGAACTATGATGAGTCTCGACCAGGCCACCGAGGCGGTGTCACTGCGGGACATTGCCCCCGGGCAGCCGGTTATTCAGTCGATGGTGCGCCAGGCCTGGCGGGTAAAAGCCGGTCAGCAGGTTCAGGTGATTGCCTCCGGCGAGGGCTTTAGCGTCAACGGTGAAGGTAAAGCGCTGAACAACGCCGCGGTGGCACAAAATGCCCGCGTTCGTATGTCTTCAGGGCAGGTGGTAAGCGGGAAGGTTGATGCTGATGGGAATATTCTGATTAATCTATAATCTTTTTAAAGATTCCGCGGCGACTGCCGATAGTACTATCAATTAATAATACTGACTGGCTCTTACGCCGCGAGCCCCTCGATGAGGAGAGAACAATGAGCATTGATCGCACGTCGCCACTGAAACCGGTAAGCACCGTACAACCGCGTGAAACCAGCGATCCACAGACGCTGAAAAGCCGTCTGGAAAAATCCGCAACCGCCAACAGCACCAGCGTAAAGTTAAGCGATGCGCAGGCTAAACTGATGCAGCCAGGCAGCGGCGATATCAACATGGAACGCGTTGAAGCGCTGAAGACGGCTATTCGTAACGGCGACCTGAAGATGGATACCGGCAAGATCGCCGATGCGCTGATCCAGGAAGCCCAAAGCTATTTGTCGAGTAATTAACGGTGAGTCGTCTGTTAGAAGTGTTGGACCAAATGACCGCAGTGCTGAATTCACTGAAAGAGGTGATGGACGCTGAACAGCTGCAGCTTTCCGCAGGCCAGATAAACAGCAATGCGCTGCAACGTATAACTGAAGATAAAAGCTCGCTGCTGGCTACGCTGGACTACCTGGAGCAGCAGCGTCGTGCGGAGCAAAATGCCGGGGCGGTCACCAGCCTGGACGTCAGCCAGCGCTGGCAGACGATTACGCAAAAAACCCTGCATTTGCGGGACATTAACCAGCACAACGGTTGGTTACTGGAAGATCAGATGGCCCGCAATGAGCAGGCTATTGCCGTGTTAAAACCGCATCAGGCGCCGGACTTCTATGGTGCCGACGGGCAGGCAACGTCTCAGGGCAACCGCGGCGGTAAAAAAATCACTATCTGATTTTCCCACCAGATGAAAACTGCTGGTCAACGCTCTCCTTGACCAGCAGATTGTTTATTTCAGCGATTTCAAGACTTTTACCGTAGCCTCAATATCAATTTCATCTTCTGAGAAGAGATGCGTTTCGCCCTGGAACGTGGTGACGGCCAGTTTTTTCACCGTACGCATTTCACCCTCTTTTTTCTCAGCCTTCGGGCGAATACTGTTCATCAGCAGGCCAACCGACAACACCGCGTTTTCTTTATCGATCTTGCCGTCTGCCGGCTGCTCTTCGCTGTACACCACGTAAGATTTGATCGAGGTGATTTTAAGCCGCTCGCCGGCGATAAAGAGATGCTTGCTCTCCGGCTCAACCTTCACGGCAAAGGCCGACAGCCCTTTGTTATTGGTTCCCGGCTCGAAGGTCACCGACGCATCCTTTTTGATAAGCTCCGGATTGGCGACTTTAATCACATGGAAGTAACGGTTCTCGCCGTTTTCATCTTTGATAAATCCGAAGCCTTTGTCTTCGAACCAGGTTGTGATTATTCCTCTCATCGCTCTTTCACCTAATTAACCTTTCAACATATAAAGAATAGGGTGACCTGACGAAAGCGTCATCCACCCAGAAAAAATCAAAGCGTGCGGCGGGCGAAATCTTTCAGCCTGAAGCCCAGCAGCAGCAACGTCGCAAAATAGGCGACCACGCCCGCCACGACAACCGCCATCAGCCGCAGCAGTCGATAAGGCATATTGCCTAAATCCCAGGCAGGCATGACGTACATCAGCCCAACCAGCACCGCGGACATCACCACCACCGCTGCCACCAGGCGCAGTAGGAACGGCGCCCAGCCCGCCTGCGGCTTGAAGATATCCTGTTTACGCAGTTGCCAGTAAAGCAGCGAGGCGTTAATACAGGCCCCCAGACCAATCGACAGCGAAAGCCCGGCGTGTTTCAGCGGGCCGATAAACACCAGGTTCATCAGCTGGGTCAAAATCAGCGTCACGATGGCTATCTTCACCGGCGTTTTAATGTCCTGGCGGGAATAGAAGCCCGGCGCCAGCACTTTCACCACGATAAGCCCCATCAGGCCGACGGAGTACGCGACCAGCGCGCGCTGGGTCATCAGGGCATCAAAAGCAGAGAATTTGCCGTACTGGAACAAAGACACGGTCAGCGGTTTGGCCAGGATACCCAGCGCCACGGCGCTCGGCAGCGCCAGCAGGAAACAAAGGCGCAGGCCCCAGTCCATCAGGCGCGAGTATTCATCGTGGTTGCCGGTGGCAAAGCTCTTCGCCAGCGACGGCAGCAAAATTGTGCCTAACGCCACGCCCAGCACCCCAGAAGGAAACTCCATCAGGCGGTCGGCATAATACATCCAGGAGACCGAGCCGGACACCAGGAAAGAGGCAAAAATGGTATTGATGATCAGCGAAATCTGGCTGACGGAAACGCCAAGAATCGCCGGCCCCATCTGCTTGATAACCCGCATCGCACCGGCGTCTTTAAAGCTGATGCGCGGCAGCACAAGCATGCCGATTTTCTTCAGGTGCGGCAGCTGGTAGGCCAACTGCAATACGCCGCCCACCGTTACCGCCCAGGCCAGCGCCAGAATCGGCGGGTTAAAGTGCGGGGCAGCAAACAGCGCAAAACCAATCATGCTGAGGTTGAGGAAAGTCGGGGCAAACGCCGGGACCGAGAAACGGTTCCAGGTATTCAGGATGGCCCCCACCAGCGACGCCAGCGAAATCAGCAAAATATACGGGAAGGTGATACGCAGCAGGCTTGAGGTCAGCGCGAATTTATCCGCGGTGTCGGCAAAGCCCGGGGCGGTAACCAGAATAACCCACGGCGCGGCGAGCATGCCGAGTACGGTGACCAGCGCCAGCGCCAGGGTCAAAAGTCCCGAGACGTAGGAGACAAACACGCGGGTAGCGTCTTCACCCTGTTTACTCTTGTATTCGGCAAGAATCGGCACAAACGCCTGAGAGAAAGCGCCCTCGGCAAAGATACGGCGCAGCAGGTTCGGCAGCTTAAATGCCACGAAAAAGGCGTCCGTCGCCATTCCTGCCCCAAATACCCTCGCCACAATAGCGTCGCGCGCAAAGCCAAGCACGCGTGAAAACATGGTCATCGAGCTGACGGCCGCCAGCGATTTTAATAGGTTCATTTATTCTGTTATTCCACAAACATGAACGCCTGCAATGCAGGCGTACATGGATGATGACAAGTCGGCATAGTCTACCGATACGGGGCCGAATTGCTACCGTGATATGTTACAGCTTATTCGTTAATCGCCTCGCGCCAGAGCTTGTCCACGACGCGCTGCGCCAGCAGGGCCTGCTCGCCGGAGGTTTCCGGAACCGTCTGATTCGCCACGCAGTCGATAAAGTGACGGGCGCAGCCTGCAAAACCGCGCTGTTCCAGCGTTGTTTGCCAGCCCGGAATCGGCTGTTCGACTATCCCTGCCCCACGCTCCTCCTGCCACTGGCGCATGTCGGTGACTTCATACAGCCCGCCGTCCGTCACCGCCTGAACCCACTCGCGCTGGCTCCCGGCCCGGCGATGCATGCTGGTCGTTATCGTCAGATTGCCCAGGCTGAAATGGTGCTCGGCATACAGCATCTGCCCCAGCTCGTTGGTCTGCAGCGTCCCGCTTTGCAGCTGGGCATTTCCGCCCCCAAGCCACAGCGCGGTATCCACCACGTGGAGATAGTCATCCAGCAGGGTGAAGCGCAGATCGTTCGGGCCAACGCTGTCGCTGCGATGTTTATCCATGCGAAGGGACGCCGCCCCTGCGGACAGCTTTTCTTTTAATTGCTGATAGCGCGGGGCAAAACGGCGGTTAAAGCCCACCATCAGGGTAAGTTTTTTACGTGCGGCAAGCTCCACCAGCCGCTCGGCATCGGCCAGGTTTTCCGCTAAAGGTTTATCCACGCAGACGTTAACGCCGGCGTTGAGCAGCTCGCTTACCACCGCAAAATGCGAACTGGTGGCGCTATGCACAAACACGGCATCGCACCGGGCTGCCAGGTTGCTCAGCGAGTCGATATAAGGAATGCGCCAGGTTTCACACACCGGCAATGCTTTTGCTTTGGTCGGCGAAAATGCCCCCACCAGCGACCAGTCGTTGGATGCGCCAAGAACCGGCAGCCAGGCTTTCTGCGCGATACCGCCCAGCCCCACCACGCCAACGCGTAATTTCGTCATCGTTAATCTCCCAGATGCGCGAGCAGGGAATCCAGCCGCTGTTTTAGTTCGGCAACTTCAGCCTCCAGCGCGTCCACTCTCGCATGGAGCGAGTCTGAAACCGGACTTACGTTTTGCTCCGCCATCGCAGAAGCATCGACCTCCCCGCTAAAGAGATGCATATAACGGCTTTCACGCTTCCCCGGCTCGCGAGGCAGACGCACAACAAACGGCCCGTCATCACGGCCTGCAAGCCCTTCCAGCGTGGCTTCTACCTGAGCCATATCGGTGAACTCAAACATTCTCCCGGCACGGCTGCGCAGCTCACCCGGCGTTTGCGCGCCCCGCAGCAGCAAAGTGGTGATAACCGCCACTTCCGCCGGGTTCAGCTTCAAATTACCAAACTCTGAATTGCAAAAGCGTTGTTCGTATTTGGTCACGCGGTTGCCAAACCCGCTCACGGTGCGCAGATAATGATTTTTCAGCAACACATCCAGCGTGTCCTGGACGTCGTGCTCTTTCAGCTCCATCACCGGTTCACGGTTGGTTTTCTGGTTGCAGGCGGTGACGACGCCGTTGACCGACATGGGATACTGCTCTGGCGTAGTGATTTGCTTTTCCAACAGGCTGCCAATCACGCGGGCTTCAACCGCCGTTAACTGATATTTCATTTTTAAACTCCACGACCTGGGGTCCAGTCTTTATTGACGAGCGCGGTCAGAACGTGGTCCCGCCACACGCCGTCAATCAGCAAATAATCCTTGGCGTAGCCTTCTTTCTCAAAGCCCAGGCGCGTCAGCAGGTCACCGCTTCGCTGATTATGCGGCATATAGTTGGCCATAATGCGGTGCACGTTCTGGCTACGTTGCATATAGCGAATAGCGCTGGTCAGTGCCTCATGCATTAACCCCTGCCCCTGCCATTTTTCGGCGATGGAGTAACCGAGGTAGCAGGCATGGAACGAGCCGCGCACAACGTTGGAAAAGTTAGCCACGCCGATAACTTCTTTTTCTTCCGGATCGAGCAGCGCAAAGTAATACGCGCTGCCCTGCTTGTGCATTTCATTGATCATGCCAAGCCTTGCCTGCCAGCCTGACGGATAACAGTAGCTTTCATCCCGAATGGGTTCCCAGGGTTTCAGAAATTGGCGATTTTCGGTGTAGTAATCCGCCATACGCCAGGCATCTCGCTCATAAACCAGACGCACCACCAGTCTGTCGGTCACCAGGCGAACTTTCGGTGCATTATTGCGGTAGCCAAACATGTTTATCCCACTCCTTCATCCCGCTTCTCGGGGCTCATCTTATTACTATACCTGTGCCTGCCCGCCGAGTGAAAACAACAACATGAAGCAACATCATTTTTTTCGATTAAAGAGTTAAATCAAACTCGTTGCACGATAAAAAAATATTGTCCTGCACCTTGTGTCAAAAGCTCGGACGGCAGGCGAGAATAAGTCTCTGTCACGTTTAATTAAGTTCCCTGGAGGGGAGATGTCCCGGGTGGCGCAGGCAAGGAGCCTGGGTAAATATTTCCTGCTGCTTGATAACATGTTAGTGGTATTGGGCTTTTTCGTTGTCTTCCCTTTGATTTCCATCCGCTTCGTTGACCAGTTGGGCTGGGCCGCATTGATGGTCGGGATTGCCCTGGGTCTGCGTCAGTTTATCCAGCAGGGGCTGGGCGTCTTTGGTGGCGCTATTGCCGACAGGCTCGGTGCTAAACCGATGATCGTCACCGGCATGCTGCTGCGCGCCGCCGGGTTTGCCACCATGGGCATCGCCACCGAACCGTGGATGCTGTGGCTCTCGTGCCTGCTCTCCGCCATCGGCGGGACGTTGTTTGACCCTCCCCGCTCGGCGCTGGTCGTCAAACTGGTTCGCCCTCAGCATCGGGGCCGCTTCTTCTCGATACTGATGATGCAGGACAGCGCTGGCGCGGTTATCGGCGCCCTGCTGGGGAGCTGGCTGCTGCAGTATGATTTCCGCCTGGTGTGCGCCGTGGGTGCGGTGATGTTCGTGCTTTGCGCAGCGCTTAACGCCTGGCTGCTTCCTGCCTATAAGCTTTCGACCATCCGCACGCCAATGCGTGAAGGCATGGGGCGCGTATTCCGCGACAAACGCTTTATTACCTATGTGCTGACGCTAACCGGCTATTACATGCTTGCGGTGCAGGTCATGCTAATGCTGCCGCTGATGGTGAACGATATAGCCGGTACCGCATCGGCGGTGAAATGGATGTACGCCATTGAAGCGGCGCTTTCGCTGACGCTGCTCTACCCTATCGCCCGCTGGAGCGAAAAGCGCTTCCGCCTTGAGCAACGCCTGATGGCCGGGCTGGTTTTGATGACGGTCAGCCTGATGCCTATTGGCCTTACCTCGAGCTTACAGCAGCTTTTTGCCCTGATTTGTACCTTCTATATCGGCTCGATTATTGCCGAGCCCGCCAGGGAAACGCTGAGCGCCTCGCTGGCCGATGCCCGCGCGCGAGGCAGCTATATGGGGTTCAGCCGTTTAGGGCTGTCGCTGGGCGGCGCGCTGGGCTATACCGGCGGCGGCTGGCTGTTTGATGCGGGGAAAGCGCTGCAGCAGCCGGAGCTGCCCTGGGCGATGCTCGGGATTATCGGCTGTATTACCCTTGCCGCGCTCTGGTGGCAGTTCAGCCTCAAACCGGTTGAACCGACGATGTTCGAGCCCGGTGGCCAGGGGTAAATCCCCCCTTTCATCTTTTTCCTGTAGCCGCTAACGCCGGGCCGCATTATGCTGATTAACGCAAGGCACGGCATTGGAGCCGCTATTTTGAGGAAGCCTATGAAGAAGATTGTTTTTGCCGCAGCATTGATGCTTAGCGGCCTGCTGTCAGGATGCAACCAGTTAACGCAGTACAGCGTGAGTGAACAGGAGATCAACCAGTCGCTGGAAAAACACAATAACTTCGCAAAAAACATTGGGCTGCCCGGCGTGGCAGATGCCCACGTAGTGTTAACCAACTTAGTCAGCCAGATTGGGCGGGAAGAGCCGAATAAAGTCACCCTGACCGGCGACGCCAATCTGGACATGACGTCGCTGTTTGGCAATCAGAAAGCCATCCTGAAGCTGAAGCTGAAAGCGCTGCCGGTGTTCAATAAAGAACAAGGCGCTATCTACCTGCAGGAAATGGAAGTGGTGGATGCTCAGGTTGAACCGCAAAAAATGCAGGCCGTGCTGCAAACCATCGTGCCTTACCTGAATCAGTCTCTGCGCAGCTACTTCAATCAGCAACCGGCCTATGTCCTGAGTGAAGATCGCAGCAAAGGCGAGTCACTGGCGAAGAAATATGCCAAAGGCATTGAAGTGAAGCCCGGTGAAATAATCATTCCTTTAACGGACTGATAGCCTCCCTCTCAGGGCAGTTTTCTGCTCTGAGAGTTTTGTACAACATAAGTGGTGCAAACGATAACGTTTCCCCTTATCCTTAGTGCCCGGCATAAAACCAGCCCTTGATGACTGATTTTCCCTCTCACGCCGGAGCACATTCATGACCGCATTACCTCAGGTATTAAAAATCCGCCGCCCAGATGACTGGCATATCCACCTTCGCGATGGTGATATGCTGAAAACCGTGGTGCCTTACACCAGCCAGACGTATGGCCGCGCGATTGTGATGCCCAATCTTGCGCCTCCTGTTACCAGCGTGGAAGCGGCGGTCGCTTACCGTCAGCGCATACTTGATGCCGTTCCGGCCGGTCAACACTTTGAACCCCTGATGACCTGCTACCTGACCGACACGCTCGACCCTAACGAAATTGAGCGCGGTTTTAATGAAGGCGTGTTTACCGCCGCCAAGCTTTATCCGGCCAATGCCACCACCAACTCAGCTCACGGCGTCACCAGTACTGCCGCTATCATGCCGGTGCTTGAACGCATGCAAAAAATTGGCATGCCGCTGCTGGTGCACGGCGAAGTCACCCATGCCGATATCGATATTTTCGATCGCGAAGCGCGTTTTATCGAAACCGTCATGGAGCCATTGCGCCGCCAACTGCCGGAACTGAAGGTCGTGTTCGAACACATCACCACCAAAGATGCGGCCCAGTATGTGAAGGAAGGCAACTCGCTGATTGGGGCGACCATCACGCCTCAGCACCTGATGTTTAACCGCAATCACATGCTGGTAGGCGGCATCCGGCCACACCTTTACTGCCTGCCAATTCTGAAGCGTAGCGTTCACCAGGATGCCCTGCGCGAGCTGGTTGCCAGCGGCTGTGACCGCGTATTCCTCGGCACCGACTCCGCGCCGCACTCGCGCCATCGCAAAGAGACAAGCTGCGGCTGCGCAGGCTGCTTTAACGCGCCGTCCGCGCTGGGCGCCTATGCCACGGTGTTTGAAGAAATGAATGCGCTGCAGCACTTCGAGGCTTTCACCTCGCTGAACGGCCCACGTTTCTACGGCCTGCCGCTGAATGAAGACAGTATCGAGCTGGTACGCGTTGCCGAGAAAATGCCGGAGCTGATTGAAGCCGGTGACGACAGCATCGTCCCGTTCCTCGCCGGCGAGGA